>JBNKOT010000434.1:0-9811 GCA_050294855.1 Draconibacterium sp.
TTCGCGAAATGCTGCACAACAAATGTTTGAGCACCATGGGAAACGAATGGGTCGATGAAATGCACTTTCAACATCATTTCGAAAACATTTCGTTGCAGTTGGGCGAAGTGGAAGAGTTTTGCAGAATTATTCGCGAATTCGACAGTTTTCCGGCCAACCATTTTTATGATTTACGCGGAGCACTTCAAAAAATCAAAATCGAAGGCCGGTTTTTAGAGCCTGCAGAATTATTCAATTTAAAACGTTCGCTGGAATCGGTACGCGCAATTGTTAATTTTTTCGCGAAACAAGACGATGAAATTTTTTCTTTGCTGAAAAAGAAAACGACCGGTGTTCAGGTGTTTCCGTATATCTACGACCGCATTGAAAACATCATCAATAAATTTGGAAAAATACGCGACAATGCTTCTTCGGAATTGGCACAGATCAGAAAAAACATTTTGTCGCGGCAATCGAACATGTCGAAACGTTTGCATGCTATTTTAAAACAAGCGCAAAAAGATGGTTTGGTTGAAGAAGAGGCAAGCGTTTCTATTCGCGACGGACGAGCAGTTATACCGATAACTTCGGGCAATAAACGCAAGTTAAAAGGAATTATTTACGACGAATCGTCAACCGGAAAAACATCGTACATCGAGCCCAACGAAATTGTTGAAATGAACAACGAAATCCGCGAACTCGAATATGCCGAACGCCGCGAAATTGTTAAGATTCTTACTGGCTTTTCGAACGATATTCGTCCGTATCTGGAAGACCTTTTTTATTCGTACGATTTTTTAGGCGAAATCGATTTTATTCGTGCAAAAGCTTTGTTGGCAGTAGAATTCGATGCAATAAAACCCGAATTAAAAAACGAGCCCGGTCTATATTGGCAGAACGCAATTCACCCGCTTTTAATGCAGACATTAAAAAAGGAGAAACGCAAAATTGTTCCTTTACATATCTGGATCAATCCCGAAAAACATATTTTATTGATCTCGGGACCCAACGCCGGTGGTAAATCGGTTTGTTTAAAAACAGTTGGTTTATTGCAATACATGTTGCAGTGTGGTTTATTAATTCCGATAAACGAAGCGAGCAAAGCAGGAATTTTTCATCAGCTTTTTATCGATATCGGCGACGAACAATCATTGGAAAACGACCTGAGCACTTACAGTTCGCACCTGATGAACATGAAACATTTTGTGAAGTTCAGCAATGAAAAAACGCTGGTGCTGATCGACGAATTTGGCACCGGAACAGAACCAATGCTGGGCGGTGCAATTGCAGAATCGATTCTCGATAAACTTAATCAGCTGGGTACTTTTGGAGTAATTACAACGCACTACACCAACCTAAAACATTTTGCTTCGTCGGCCGAAGGAATTGCAAACGGAGCAATGTTGTACGATTCGCAACACATGAATCCACTGTTTCAGCTGGAGATTGGAAAACCCGGCAGTTCGTTTGCGTTCGAAATTGCACGAAAAATTGGATTGCCCGAAGATATTCTCGAGCAAGCCACCGAAAAAATCGGAAAAGACCACATTGATTTCGATCGTAATTTACGACAGATCAACCGAGATAAACGTTACTGGGAAACCAAACGACAAAAAATCAGAAAGGTTGAAAAGATATTGGATGCGACCGCAGAAAATTACGAAACCGAACTAAAAGAAACACAAAAGCTGCGCAAGGAGATTCTCAAAAAAGCAAAAGAAGAAGCCGATGCTTTGCTAAAAGGCGTGAATAAAAGAATTGAAAATACGATCAGCGACATTAAAAAAGCACAGGCCGAAAAAGAAAAAACAAAACAAGCACGCGAAAATCTGGTGGAACTAAAAAAAGAAGTCGACCGAAAAACCACAGTTAACGACGAGCAGATTTTGAAAAAAATGAATAAACTTCGTCAGCGCGAAAAACGGCGAAACCAAAACCGCCCTGAAGAATTTAAAAAACCGGTTCAGCAAGAAAAAAAGGAAGAAATAATTGAACTTAAATCCGGCGATAAAGTGCGGATAAAAGGACAAGATACAATCGGCGATCTCATCGAAATCAGTCGAAAAAATGCTGTGGTGGCGTTCGGACAATTGATTACCACTTTACCCGCTAAAAACATCGAACGCATTAGCAAAACCGAAGCAAAAAAACTGGATAAAAACCGCGGTGGTAAAGCATCTGTTCTTACTTCTAATTTTTCGGAAAAACGATTAAGTTTTAAGCCCGAAATCGATATTCGCGGACTTCGTGTTGAAGAAGCCATTTCGAAAGTTCAGGAATTTATCGACGAAGCCATTATGTTCGAATCGGGGCAACTTCGGATTTTACACGGAAAAGGCAACGGGATTTTACAACAAACCATTCGCGATTATTTGCGTGCCGAACCGATGGTGCGCACGTACAAAGATGAGCATGTTGATTTTGGCGGAGCCGGAATTACAGTGGTTAATTTAGCGCTATAAGCGTTTTACACCAAGATTATAATACTTTCGGATCAACCGGTATAATTTGTTTTTCTGAATCATTTAACCGTCGCAATAAAACTGCAACATTGGTGCTTAATGAGGTATTTTGAATGATAATATTTTCGGGTAAATCTAAAATTACCGAAGTAAAATTCCAGATAGCTTTTATCCCACATTTCACCAAATCTTCGGCAACTTGTTGAGCCACATCGTTCGGCGTTGTAACTACACCAATCTTTACGTTTAAACGGCTGGCCAGCGAAAATAATTTTTGATATTCCAGCACATAAGTACTCCCAACGTGCAATCCAATTTTTTTCTTATCGGTGTCGAATGCGGCAACTAATTTTATACCCAGCGACTGGTATGCCTGGTAAGACATTAATGCCGAGCCTAAATTCCCGGCTCCCACCAAAAATGCTTCGTTGGTTCGATTAAATCCCAGGTAATCTTCGAGCGTATGAATTAATTCAAAAGTATTATACCCAACTCTGGGTTTTCCTTTGATACCGGTAACCGCCAAATCTTTAACCACTTGCGTTGGGTCGCATTTCAGATCTTTTCCGATGGTTGGCGCCGAAATATTGATAATCCCTTCTTCTCTTACTTTTTCGAGGTAATACAAATAAACCGGCAATCTCCGAAGAGTTGGCTCCGGTGCATTTTTATTTTTCTTATTATTTTCTGAAAAACTCATGTTTGTATTTTCCTGTTTCTAGTGAGTCAAAAATACGACAAACTAAATTGGAGAATTTTTTCTTTAAAAAAATCCTCCATTTATTAACCGAAAATTAAGATATAAAAAATCGTAAAACATTGCTTTATATGCTGCAATTTACAATACTAAAATGAAGCAATAAAACAGATGGATTTTAGAATTATTTACCTATTTTTTCTAGTACAATTTTTAATGTCTCCTGCTCTTTTTGTTTTGCAGAAGCGAGCAATTTTTCGGCTCTGTTTAATGCTTTATTTAAAAACGCGACATCTTTAAATCCCGATGCATTTATTTTCACATTCAAATAAGCACCTTCAACGGCTGTTCTTGCACAGAGCGCGCCAACTCCTGCATCCGAAACTGAATTTGGATTACCCACATTTGCCATCGCATTGATAACTTCCATCGAATCGTGTGCCAATTGCATTACTTTTAGCGGAACTTCGATGGCATTTTTAGTAGCTGCCTGAATCGCTTCTTTACGTTCCAATTTTTCCTGTTCCGAAGTTTGCGGCAATCCAAAAGCAGCCATTATCTGATTAAATGCTTCGGTGTCTTCATCCACACAATTCAATAAAGCGTTATGGTAGTATTTTCCTTTTTCTGCCCAGTCGGAAAACTCTTCCCAACGATCGTCCCAACCACGTTTATGTGCCGAAAGATTGGCTACCATTGTTGCCAGCGCAGCCCCCATCGAACCAGCATAAGCAGAAATAGAACCTCCTCCCGGAGCCGGCGATTCTGAGGCGGTTTCGTCTTTAAATTGTGTGAGTGTCAGGTCAACAAGTTTTTTTGTTGAAGTTTCCTCAATCACATATTCGATAATTTTCTTTTTCGGATCGAAAGGAGTTAATTCATCGAGTCCCAACGATTTTACCGCAATTTTAATGATCTCTGCATCTGAGATTCCTGTTGAACGTTGTTGTTTACGCAAAAAATATTTCCCGGCATCTAACATCGCCTGCAAGGGAATTAAACCCACCAACTCAGAACCGGTGGTTCTGATTCCACGCAAACGTGCTTTTTCACTTACCTCATCGAAAGCAACATGAACCGGAGTTACGGTAATATCGGTTAAGTTAATCGAAATTTGTGCAATTCCGTATTCTTCGATAAACCATCCGATAGCACGTGTTTTTTTCAAACTTCCCGGAATTCGAACCGGTTCGTCGTTTTCATCGGTAACAATTTTTCCGGTAACAGTGTCGCCCTCTCGCTTTACACGTCCGGCTTCGCGAATATCAAAAGCGATGGCATTGGCACGACGCGTTGAAGTGGTGTTCAGATTTACATTATATGCCACCAAAAAATTTCTTGCGCTAATGGCAGTCGCACCACTTTTTGCCACTTTATCCGACCACTTTCCGGGGCCAAAGTCAGGTTTCCATCGATCGGTAGAAATGCGTTCTTTTAAGGCTTCGTATTCGCCCGAGCGACAGTTGGCCAGACTTTTTCGTTCTGCCGTAAAGGCAGCAAATTCATAAGCATAAACCGGAATTCCCAACTCCTCTCCCACTCGTTTTGCCAGTTTACGTGCGTATTCTACTGCCTCTTCCATGGAAACATTAGCAACCGGCACCAATGGACAAACATCGGTAGCGCCAAAACGCGGATGTTCGCCGCTGTGTTTGCTCATATCTATTAATTCTGCAGCCTTTTTTATGCCTCGAAAAGCGGCTTCAATTACATCGTCAGGATGCCCGACAAAGGTTACAACTGTTCGATTGGTTGCCTTGCCCGGATCAACATCGAGTAAACTAATTTCTGCGACCGTTTCTATTGCATTTGTTATTTCCTTTATTATTCCCAAATCTCTTCCTTCAGAAAAATTCGGAACACATTCGATTATCTTTTTCATCTGTTTAAATTTTTTTGAATTTAGAATGAAGAAAATTCATGTTCGTTTCTTACTTTATTCTATAACCACAAGTATACAATATTGAAAGCTCAAAAAACATCAGAGATTTCAACTTAAATTGATGTCGAAAGTAATAGGTCTAACCCTAAAGTTTTATGATTTTTAACAGTGACTAAAAGTTTGGATTTCGCCGTTAATGATTACGGTTTCAATTAAATTTGAACCAAAAGAATACGGTAAATATTCAATTCCCGGAACATTGGCCGTTATAAAAAGATTGGCAATTTTTCCTTTGGCAATACTTCCCAAACAATTACTAATACCCATGGCATAGGCAGAGTTTATAGTGGTTGCATTAATTACTTCCTCGGGTAACATATTGTATTTTATACATCCCAACGACGAAATAAAACTCATGTTTCCGCTTGGCGACGATCCGGGATTATAATCAGAGGCAAGTGCAACGGGCAGTCCGGCATCAATCATTTTTCGCACCGGTGACAATTCAAGATTTAGAAAAAAAGCGGCTCCCGGTAAAACTGTCGGCATTGTTTCCGTTCCTTTCAAAGCTTCGATCTCTGCATCGCCAACATATTCCAAATGATCGACAGAAAGCGCATTGTACTTTACCCCCACCTGAACACCACCGGAATAACCAAGTTCGTTGGCATGAATCTTTGGACGTAAACCATATTTTGCACCAGCTTTTAATATACGGTCGGTATCTTCTACTGAAAAAAATCCGTGATCGCAAAATACATCAATATAGTCGGATAATTCCTCGGCAGCCACTTGCGGAATCATTTCATTTACCACCAAATCGACGTAACTTTTTCCGTTGTTTCGGTATTCCATCGGAACAGAATGTGCCCCTAAAAAATTGGAACGCACACAAATCGGCGAGGTATTTTTAATCTTGCGAATCACTCGCAACATTTTTAATTCGTCTTCGGTGTTTAATCCATAACCGCTTTTAATTTCAACGGCACCGGTTCCCATTTTTACAATTTCCTGAATCCGTTCCATTGCACTTTCATACAATTCTTCTTCCGATGTTTCGTGCAACAAATTTGCCGAGTTTAAAATACCACCTCCACGGCGGGCAATTTCTTCGTACGATAATCCTTTTATTTTGTCGACAAATTCTTTTTCTCTTGAACCGGGATAAACCAAATGAGTATGAGAGTCGCAAAAAGTAGGATAAACCAGGCGGTTTTTACAATCGATTTCGATTAAAATATCGTCATCTAAATACACATCTTTTAGTTTGTGCATTTCGCCAAAAGCTTCAATCACTTCATCGCGAATGATCAGGAAAGCATTTTTAATAGTAGAAACTTTGCTCATTTCAACTCCGGCTTTAAACATCACCGGCGTTTCTTCGACCTGAATAAGTTCCTTTATATTTTCGAGTAAAATCTTCATTTTTAAGCGAATTAAATTCGTATTTAAAAGTTACAAAATTGAAATGACATATCAATTATTATTATTTACATTTTGATTTTCAATAACGGAATCTTTTTGAAGATTAATCCTGCATAAAATCATACACGACACGCATTTTTACTATTTTCGGAAATCCTAAAAAACTGAAGAATGTTAAAGAAGGTTCCGCATACGTATGTTATTATTTTTGCTTTGATTGCTTTTTGTGCGATCCTAACCTGGGTGATTCCGGGTGGAGAATTCGATCGCGAAATTGTTTCGGTAAACGGTGTAGATCGTGAAGTGATTAAAAGCGATTCGTTTCATTATGTTGAAAGTAATGTACAAACCTGGCAACTTTTTTCCGCCTTTTTCGACGGTTTTATAAACACGGCAAATATTATTGCTTTTATATTAATGATCGGCGGGGCATTCTGGATTCTGAACGAAAGCAAATCGATTGATATCGGAATTTATTCTTTTCTGAAATTTTCGACAAAATGGGAACGTTCCAAGTTGCTTCGAAAGCTGGGCGTCAACAATATTATTCTAAGCGGCATCATGTTGATTTTTAGTTTGTTTGGAGCTGTTTTTGGCATGAGCGAAGAAACCATTGCTTTCACTATAATTTTTGTGCCGCTCGCCATTTCGATGGGTTACGATTCGATTGTTGGTGTTTCCTTATGTTTTGTGGCGGCTGCCCTGGGTTTTGCCGGAGCTTTTCTAAATCCGTTTACGGTTGGAATTGCGCAGGGACTTTCAAATATTCCGCTTTTTTCGGGCATTGAATATCGTATTTTTATGTGGGTCGTTATCAATGTTGTTGGTTTTGCTTTTATTCTCCGGTACGCAGCAAAAATTCATAAAAATCCAAAAAAATCGCTGGTGTACGAAGAAGACAATTATTGGAGACACCGCAACAGCGAAACCTCGATGGATTTTGATTTTGTCGTTCCAAAAGCAGCGTGGTTATCTTTTACTGCCCTATCGGTAATTCTCCTGCTTTTCTCGATTTCTGTTCCGATGACCGGTTTAAAAATTGGAAACAGCGAACTGATTTTTCCGGCGGTTCCAATCAGCACCGGGATTTTTATTTTAGCAGGTTTTCTGGCCCTTCGAAAAACTGTTCATTATTATATTTTGAATTTGCTTTCGTTTACCATCGTTTTTCTAATCATCGGTGTGATGGGTTACAATTGGTACGTAATGGAAATTGCCACTCTGTTTTTGGCGCTCGGAATATTCTCCGGAATTGCTGCAGGAAAATCGGCCAACGAAATTACAAAATTGTTTATCGAAGGTGCAAAAGATATTTTATCGGCGGCTTTGGTGGTTGGACTGGCCGGCGGAATTATTGTGATTTTGGAAGACGGAAAAATAATTGATACCATTTTGTATTATGTTTCAGGATCGATGGCAGATTTGGGAAAAGTTGGTTCGGTGAGTGTGATGTACCTGATCCAGACTTTTCTGAATATTTTTATTCCGAGTGGCTCGGGAAAAGCAGCACTAACCATGCCCATGATGTCGCAGTTTTCGGATTTAATTGGAATTTCGCGACAAGCCACCGTTGTAGCATTCCAGTTTGGCGACGGATTTACAAATATGATTACACCAACTTCGGGTGTGTTAATTGGCGTTTTAGGAATCGCAAAAATTCCCTACGAAAAATGGTTTAAATGGGTGGTTCCTTTTATCGTAATTTTAACCGTTCTTGGATTTTTACTTTTATTGCCTACAGTACTCATGGATTTAAACGGATTTTAAAAAGTTCATTCCAAAAATCAATGATGCTTTTTTATGTTGAAGGTGTTTGAGTTACAAACATTTAAACCGCTATTCCCAAAAGCCTGATTAAAAAAACAAACTTCTGTTTTGTTCAATATTTTACATGCTCGTTTATATGTTTTTCAATATTTATTACGAAACAATATTCCCAAATTTCGTATATTGTAGTAAACCGTTTTTCAACTCTTAAGCTGGTCAAACATCTTAAGCACGTACAATTGTGGGAATTTTATATCTTGGCTATGAAGTACAGCTCAAATAGCATTCTTGCATTAACTCCTCAAAACGAAGAAGGTAAATTAATTCTTAATCAGTCGTTGTTTTTTCAAAAAACACTCGAAAAAAGAATGTTCATTTTAAACATTTCAAAATCGCCACTAACTTTCCCTCAATTTTTTCAAACTAAAACAATAAAAAAGTTACAACAAACTTCGGTCGATCAATTGAATCGACTTGTTAAAACGGTAACCGGCGAAAAAATTCCCAAAGAAATTATTTTACGCGCAAAAAACGGAAACCTTGTTTCTACTTTAATAAAAGAATCGAAAAAAGGTGGTTACGAATTTATTATCGTCGATAAAAGCAACGAAAAGTACAACGGTGCTTTAACGCAAACCGAAATCAGTACTTTCATCAGCAAGTCGCATTGCCCGGTGCTTACCATCAACAAAAACGTTGAAATCCATAAAATTCAAAACATTATTGTTCCGATCGACATTTCACAAACGGTTCGTAAACGATTGTTCTGGGCCACCTTGTTTGCCAAAAAATTTAATTCCAAAATCGAAATTGTTTCTGTACTAAATGTCGATATCGAAGAAACAAAAAGTCTGGCGTACAAAAATGCCGAAAAAATTAGGTCGATGCTTTTAGATCGTGGATTAAAATGCGATGTGACCATATTAAAAGCACACTCTCAAAGCAGTCAGAAAGCAATTCTCGATTATGTCGACAAAAAACATCCCGAGATGGTAATTATACGCACACACCAGGAAAATCGATTTAGCGGAAAAAAAATAGGAAAGTTTGTTTCCGAAATCATTCACGGGTGTAAAATACCAGTTTTTGCGGTTGGCGGTTCCACCGAAGATCATCCTTTGGATTTTAAGTGAACGGAATAAAAATAGTACAATGACCAACAAGATTCTCGAAATAACGGAAAAAATATACAACGAAGGTGTAGTGAAAGCTAAAACCGATGCCAGACAAATTATTGCGGAAGCCAAAGAAAAAGCCAGCGAAATTTTAAAGGATGCAAAAAAACAAGAAGAAAAAATTCTTGCCGATGCCTATAAAAAAGCGCTGGAAATTAAAACAAACAGCAACACAGAGATGCAACTTGCCGCCCGCCAGTTTACCAGCAACCTAAAACAAAAAATTACAAATACAATTGTGGCAACACAAACTAAAAACCTTATAAAAGAAGGATTTAATGACAAAGAATTTATAAAAAACATCATACTAACAACAATTCAAAACTGGAATCCGCAAAAATCGGAAGAATTAGATTTAAAAATATTACTTCCTAAAAATGAGGAAAAAGAACTAGCCACTTTTTTAGAAAATAAAACTAAAGAT
>JBNKOT010000435.1:0-2342 GCA_050294855.1 Draconibacterium sp.
ATCAAACTTGCTGACCGCACACATAACATGCGCACGCTTGAGTCACTTCGACCTGATAAGCGCCGACGCATCGCCCGAGAAACTTTAGGTATCTATGCGCCAATCGCTAATCGTTTAGGTATTCACGACATTAAAAACGAACTGGAAGTGTTGGAAATGCTTCAGGCAGGAATGGTACCTTCAAAAATAATCGGAAAAAATCAATGCTCAAAAATAATGACCGGAGCGGCAGTACCCGAAGGTGCAGATTGTGTTTTTATGGTTGAACATTCAATTTCGATTCAGGAAAACATGGTAAAATGTACCCATCCAAAAACCAATAAAAACATTTGTTACCGGGGCGAAGATTATCAGACAAACGAAGTGCTGATAAAAAAAGGGACGATCATTAATGTATCGCAAATGGCGGTTTTGGCCGGAGCCGGATATTCGAAAGTTAAAGTTGCTGTTCAGCCAAAAATCGGTTTAATCAACACCGGATCAGAATTGGTCGAACCACACGAAAAACCTGCTTTCGGAAAAATTCGAAATTCAAATGCCAGCCAGTTAATTTCGCAGTTGGATAAAATGAATTTAAAGGTTAAAAATTACGGAATTGTGGAAGATGATTACGATAAACATGTTCGAATTTTAAATCAGGCAATCGAAGAAAACGACTATGTATTTTTTACCGGCGGTGCGTCTTTTGGCGATTTCGATCTGGTTCCGAAAATTCTTGCCGACCTCGAATTTAAAATATTCTGGAACAGAACCGGTATAAAACCGGGCAATCCGATGTCTTTTTCACAAAAAGGAAATACCTATTGTTTTGGACTTTCCGGAAATCCGGTTTCGTCGTTAATACAGTTTGAATTTATTGCCAAACCTGTAATTTACAAATTACTCGGCACTAACTACCAACCTTTACGGATAAAAGCAAAAATGAACTTCGACTATTTTCGAAAAAAGGCAGACCGGGTTGGTATTGTTCCCGTAATTATTAGTGCTGATGGATTAGTTGAAAAAATACAGTTTAACGGATCGGCACACATAAATGCGCTGGTTTATGCCAATGCATTACTCGAAGTTCCGGCAGGAAAAACCAATATTAATACAGGAGATTTTGCGCATGTTAGATCCTTATAACCGACGAATAAACTACCTCCGTATTTCGGTAACCGATTGCTGCAATTTCCGTTGCGAATATTGTATGCCGGCTGAAGGTGTACCACTGAAAAACCATTCCGAAATTCTCAGTTTTGATGAAATTGTTGAAGTGGTTCGTTTTGGAGCAAAACACGGTATCAATAAAATCAGGATAACCGGTGGCGAACCACTGGTGAGAAAAGATTTGCCAAAATTGATTGGAATGCTTGCCGAAATTGAAGGAATTGAAGACATCGGATTAACAACAAACGGATCGCTTTTATCGAAATATGCCATTGACTTAAAAAACGCAGGATTAAACAGAGTCAATATAAGTTTGGATACGCTCGATCCCGATAAATTCCGGAAAATTACACGTTCAGGAAATCTGAATGCAGTTTTAAAAGGAATCGATGCTGCCATAAACGCAGGTTTACATCCGGTTAAAATAAATTTTGTTCGAATTAAAAACGAGAATCAGGAAGACGAAAAAGCGGTAAAGGAATTTTGTCAACAGAAAAACATAAAAATTCGTTTTATCCGTCAGATGAATTTAAAAACCGGAGAATTTTATCCAGTGAAAGGCGGCTCGGGTGGTATTTGTTCCATCTGCAACCGTTTGCGACTCACGGCCGACGGACACATTGTTCCGTGCTTGCATTCCGAACTTCGTTTTAACATCCGCAAATTGGGGATTGAAGCGGCTTATCGGAAAGCAGTGGAATTAAAACCCGAAAAAGGAATTGGTACCGAATCACACGAATTTTCAAATATTGGAGGATAAATTATGAGTGAATTATCGCACATTAACAGTGAAGGAAAAGCAAACATGGTAGATGTGGCTAACAAACCCGACCAAACGCGAATTGCAAAAGCCACCGGTTTTATAAAATTGCAACCCGAAACACTTCAATTGATCAACGAGAACCTGATAAAAAAAGGCGATGTAATTACCATTGCAGAAATTGCAGGAATTCAGGCAGCCAAAGAAACCAGCCGTTTAATTCCGCTTTGCCACGGATTATTAATTACAAAAATTGAAGTGAAAGCCAGTGTCGAAATAAACGGAATCAGAGTCAACAGTCTGGTAAAATGTTTGGGTAAAACGGGTGTCGAAATGGAAGCTTTAACCGCAGTAAATATTGCATTGCTCACCATTTACGATATGTGCAAAGCGGTTGACAAATCAATGATTCTGGAAGATATCCAGTTGGTTT
>JBNKOT010000436.1:0-1628 GCA_050294855.1 Draconibacterium sp.
AATAAAATTTCACAAAAAAAGCTGTTCTACACAGAACAGCTTTTTTAAAATATTATATCGTAAAGTTTTAATCTCAAACTCTTTCGGTTTTCGAAAAGAAAAAGTCGGCTTCGATATTTGCATTTTCGTCGCTGTCGGAGCCATGCACTGCATTTTGCTGCAAATTAGTTGCATACAATTTACGAATGGTGCCTTCCGCTGCATTTTCTGGATTTGTTGCTCCAATTAAAGTTCGGTAGTCCTCAACAGCATTGTCTTTTTCGAGCACAGCAGCTACAATTGGCCCCGAACTCATAAACGTTACAAGCGATTCGTAAAAAGGTCTTCCTTTGTGAACAGCATAAAAATCGCCGGCCAATTCAGGTGTTAACCGGGTAATTTTCATCGCCTTCAATTTGAATCCGGCGTCGTTGATCATTTTTAAAATTGCCCCCGTATTGTTGTTTTTAAAAGCTGTTGGCTTTATCATTGTGAAGGTTAATTTTCCTGACATCTTTGTAATTTTTAATTAATGTTATAATTGTACAATAATATAAAAAATTGGAGGATTTAAAGCCCACTCCGTAAACAGATTTAGTATATTTGCGCATTCAAATTTTGAAAGTTTTGAAAAACACTAAGATAGAGATTGTTACATCGATAAAGAATGTGCTTGTTAACCAGAAAATTAACATCGCAATTGTTCCACACGAAAATCCGGATGGAGACGCAATTGGTTCTGCCATTGGTTTGGCTGAAATTATGCTGAATTACGGGCATACCGTTAACATTATCACACCAAACGATTATCCCGACTTTTTGAAATGGTTTGGATCTGAAGCAAACATTATTCAGTACGACAGCAATAAAAAAATTGCCAAATCGACACTTAAAGCAGCCGATGTATTAATCTGCATCGATTTTAACGAAGCCAGTCGTGCCGGAAAAATGGAGAAACGTTTATTGGAATTTAGTAAAACAAAAGTTCTGATCGACCATCATCCGTATCCAACTTCTTTTTGCGATTTTATGGTTTCTGAGGTTGAATACAGTTCTACCGCCGAATTGATCTTTGATGTTGCCACGCAAATCGGGTTGATTGAAAAACTAACAACAAATGGTGCTGAAGCATTATACACCGGAATTCTTACCGACACCGGATCGTTTAGTCATAATATTTCGAGACCCAATACTTTTAAAGTGGTTTCTGAATTGATGAAATATGGGATCGATACCGAAAAAATTCAATCGGGGGTTTACCACAATTTTTCGGCCAGCCGGATGAAATTACTGGGTTATTGTTTAAACGAAAAAATGATTGTGTACCCGGAATACCGGACGGCTGTTATTGCAATTTCGAAAGAAGAACTCGAACAATTCGACTTTAAACAGGGCGATACCGAAGGATTTGTAAATTATCCGCTGTCGATAAATAATATTGTTTTTACTGCGTTATTTATTGAAAAAGCAGACCAGGTAAAAGCATCGTTTCGTTCGAAAGGTAATTTCCCGACCAACCAGTTTGCACGCGAAAACTTTAATGGAGGCGGACATTTAAACGCTTTAGGTGGCGAGTCGAAATTGTCGTTGGAAGAAACCCTGAAAAAATTCACGCAACTTTTACCTGAGTTTGAGCATCAATTATTGGA
>JBNKOT010000437.1:0-4465 GCA_050294855.1 Draconibacterium sp.
CATTTCTACAAAACCAAAACCTTTAGAGTTTCCTGTTTCCCTGTCAAAAATTACTTTGGCAGATGTTACTTCTCCGTGTGCAGAGAAGAGTTCTTGTAAGTCGTCACCGGTTGTAGATGAACTTAACTTTGCAACAAATAAATTCATAAAAATTTAGAACAAATAAATATTAAAAAACGATAATTAAATTTGGAAGTGTTTCGGCTTTTGGATGGATTAAAACTTTCAGTTTCGTGTAGCGTTAATTATCTGTAGCAAAACTTTTAAACTTCTAATACAAATTAAAGGACTATTTGTCAGATAATCTACTATTTACCTTTGTTTTTTATTAAAAAATAAATAATAGTACGATTCGGGACTTCTTGTCGGGAATTATCTAGAGAATTTCCCGAGGCTTTGTCTTGGGCTGAAATAATGAAAAATCGATTTTTAGTTGTTCGGCTTAAATAAAGTTGACGTACAACTCTTTGACTCTGTCGAGAAGATAGTCAACTTTAAGAATTTTCTTTTACTCGAACTTATGAGGTGAAATATAAAAAAATCTTCCCGAAGGAAGATTTTTAGGTAAGGTGAGATTTATAAAATATCGTTAACCATTTATTCGATCAACGAAAGTAATTTCCTGGTTCAGACTTAAAATGCACCGTGAGGAGTAATTATTTTTTTGCTTCGCAAAATGTTAACCACACAATCAACTATTTGGTCGTCTTCCATCATGGCATAATTAAAGATCACATCAAAATCGTTGTTTTCTGCTTTTCGTCCAATAATTTTTTCGATAAACGAATCGCGTTTTTTATCCATACTATTAATGTAGTCGGCGGCTTTTGCCTGACTGAATTCTTTTATTTGCATCAGGCGGTTAATGCGCCATTCAGTTGGTGCTTCGAGTCGAATGTTAAGTTTGTTGGGTACATTTTTAAGAATCACTCCTGCCGAACGACCAACAATTATTTTTCGTCCTTCGTTGGCTAAGCGGCAAATTACAACTTTCAGGGTTTTAATTAGTTTATCGTCTGAGATGTCGTAGATTGTTTCATCATGAAAAGCAATGGCGACCTGATTTAATAACCTGATTGCTTCATCTGAATCGTCGAAATTACCGGTATTTATTTCAACAATCATTTGTTTTACCACTTTCGAAAACAGTTTTTTATCCACCCATCTCCATTCGGCATCGGTTTTTGTTTCCGACATGTAACTATAACCGGTTAATATTTTCGACAGCTTAATTGCAATACTTTGTGCAGAGCAGCCGGCCTGCCTCGAAATAGTAACAACCGGACCCGGGAAGTCGCCGGTTTCAAGATTATAACACTTGAGGTTACTTAAGTAGTTATTGATGAATTTTTCCATTTTCAGAAATTTTATTTCCCGCTTGAATTTTGTTTTCGAAGGTACAATCAAATTTTTTTTTATTGAACGATATAAGTTGAAAAATGATCGTGATTTTAATGTTGTTCAACAACTTTTTTTTACACAATCGGTTTGTTTTGTCGAATGTTAAAGTGATGATTAAGCGTGTATTACCAGTTTCCTAACGATTGAATGTTTAAAAAGGTGGGATAAAATTAAAAATAGTGATAAAGAAAAATAACTCCTGCTAACTGCTTCGAATTATTTTCATTTCTATCAAAAATAAAAAGACCATCCCCTTTTAAAAGGAATGGTCTTTCATTCTATCTGAAATGTAAAAGGAAACTTAATTTGCTGGTCTGATATTTACCATTTCTGCTTCGAACCGAAGTGGAGAATAGGGCAGAATCGTAGCTGTTCCACCTTCGCCGTATGCTAAGTGCGAAGGAATGATCATGTTTAAAACGGTTCCTTTGTTCATGATCGAAATTCCATTTTCGAAACCTTTAATTAACCTGTCTGGTTGATAAACGAACTCCCAGATACCGTTGATGTTTTCCTGATGCAAGTCGGAAGCATCAAAAACATATCCGTCGAGAAAATACCCGGTATATCTCATCGATAATGTGTCGCCAAAATTTGGAAACGGACCAACTCCCATAGTGTCGATGATATAATATACACCCAAATCGGTGGTGTCAACATTTAATCCGGCATCTTCAATTTGTGCGATTACCTGCGAGATTTCTGATTCTTCCAAAGCCAGCGTTCTTTCATCAGCTAGTTCGGTTTCGGGCATACAAGATGTTATAAAAAGAGTAATGCCAACAGCCATTACAACAGCAATTTGTTTTATTGTTTTATTCATGGTTTATAATTTAATAACTGCGCGAAATTACAATTTTTGTAACGTTGTGCAAATCAATTGTAATCTCATTTTCTTGGTTTATTTAAACTATTCGGTTTTTGGTTTTATTTCGTGCATTTTTGCTGAAAATAAAAGTGTTGAATACGCTTTTATATTTCCATAGCTTCCGCCACCATAGGCAAATTCCGAAGGAATTATCATATCTATTTCTGCGCCTTTGTTCATCACCGAAATTCCATCGTCGAAGCCGAGAATTAACTGTTCTTCTTTAAAAACAAATTCCCAGATTCCATCGGAGTAATGATAGGCAGAAGCATCGAAAATAGTGCCATCTAACAAGTAACCAGTATATTCGAGTTGGATGGTATCGCCGGCCTGCGGAAACAAACCTTCGCCTTCGGTCTGAACGATGTAATAAACTCCAAGATCGGTGGTGTCGATATTAAAACCACTTGCTTCGAGTTTGGCCAGTGCAGCATCTAATTCACTTTTTTCCAGTTCAGGAGTTCGATCTGGTTCTACATCTGTTTTAATACATGCGTTCAGAATAAACAGGCTAACAACTGCAACAGAAACGGCAGTTATCCGAATTGCTTTAAACATGGCTAAATAATTTTTCTAATTCATAGCGAAAATAGAAAATTTATATTTATTTCCTAGCCTTGTCATCAGGAAGAAAGTGATTTATGAAAATCAGGTTTTAATTACGATACAATAACTAAACTGAAAACTAATTGATCGTTTCGTTGTTCAGTAATTTTGTAAAAAAGATTATTCATGCTCTTATCGATATTCGGAATTGCAGCCTGTAACAGACAACAAATAAAAAAATGGAACATCGTTTTAGCAACGAATTAATACATTCAACATCGCCCTATTTATTGCAACATGCGCACAATCCTGTAAATTGGCAGCCTTGGTCTAACACTGTTGCCAATGAGGCAAAAAAAGAAAACAAACTCATATTAATAAGTATTGGTTACGCGGCTTGTCATTGGTGCCATGTAATGGAGGACGAAAGTTTTGAGGACGTGGACGTTGCAAAAGTGATGAATGAAAATTTTATTTGTGTTAAAGTCGATCGCGAAGAACGTCCCGATGTCGATCATTATTACATGTCGGCGGTTCAGTTGATGCAACAGCGCGGTGGCTGGCCGTTAAATGTTATTGCTTTACCCGACGGGCGGCCAATTTGGGGTGGCACTTATTTCCCAAAAGAAAATTGGGTGAAAAGTATTATAGCGATTGCCGATTTTTATAAAAAAAACAAAGTTCAAACCGAAGAATATGCCGCAAGTTTAGAGGATGGAATTCATCAGATGTCGCTTACCACAGAAATCGAAGAAATAATTCCGGCAAATGCCAAACTTTTAGAAAGCGGAGTAAACAGCTGGAAAAGCAGATTTGATATGAAATTGGGTGGAAGTGCTGGTGCGCCAAAATTTCCAATGCCGGTAAATCTCGATTTTTTACTTTATTATGGTGTTGTAAAAAACGACCCCAAAGCCATCGATTTTGTTGAAACTACACTCGGGGAGATGGCAAGAGGAGGAATTTACGACCAGGTGGGGGGCGGTTTTGCCCGTTATTCGGTCGATGAAAATTGGAAAGTTCCGCATTTCGAAAAAATGCTTTACGATAACGGGCAGCTTTTAAGTTGTTATTCCAAAGGGTTTCAATATTATAAAAATGATGAGTTTAAAACGGTAGTCTACGAAACTGTCGGTTTTTTAGAACGTGAATTGATGGATAAATCAGGGGCATTTTATTCGTCACTCGATGCAGATTCCGAAGGAGTGGAAGGGAAATTTTATGTTTGGGATTCAAAAGAATTATTGGAAATTATTGATGAAGACTTCGCGCTGTTTTCCGACTATTACAATGTAAATTCAAAAGGTTTCTGGGAACACGGAAATTACATTTTGCTGCGCGACGGGGCAGATACAGAATTTGCGGCAAAACATCATTTATCGATCGAAACATTAACAAAAAAAGTAAACGAGTGGAAAAGCAAATTGATGGAGGAACGTACAAAACGTGTGCGTCCAGGATTAGACGATAAAACTCTTACTTCTTGGAATGCGCTGGTCATACAGGGTTTGTTGGATGCCTACAAAACTTTTCATGATCAACGATTTTTAGATCTGGCAGAAAAAAATGCCAATTTTCTGAAGGAAAATGTACTGGAAGAAAATGGCAAACTTTTTCATAACTGGAAAACAGGAAAAGCTTCGGTTGATG
>JBNKOT010000438.1:0-4625 GCA_050294855.1 Draconibacterium sp.
TGTTGTTTAAGAATACATTATGAACCAGGTAGTTTTTATAAATGAACCCCGGAATACTTCCGGCCAGCTGAAAATCCTGGTTTTCGGAATCCATTTTTCCATAAAGCAGAAAAGGCGTTTCGAATTTTAAATCGGGTGCAAATACCTGCGTGAATTCGTCTAAAGTATGAACGTTTAGCCGATATTCGAAAACATTTGGTTTTTCGTTTTCTTGAATTTTATAGGGTATGGAAGGGATGAATTTTTTTACATCTTTTTTTAATGCATTTAAAATACTCTGGAAATGATATTGTCCTTCGGCAACAAAATCGAGATAATCCGACTCAAAAGTTAAGGTTTTTGTTCGTCCCTGCGTTGTCGATTTTAAAACCATTTCCTCAAAATCCAAGGCTCCGTTTCTGTTCGAATATCTTCCGTTTTTAAAAATAATCGAACCATCGAGGTTATCAATTTCGTCTCCTTCGAAATTAGCTTTCACCTCAAAAGCCATTTCTGCTTTCGGAAAGTTTGCGCTCAAATTTAAATTCCCGGGCAAAGCATTATCCAGTTTCAAATCGAAGTCGAAAACTGGAAGTTCGTTGTTCAGATCGATCCGTCCGGAAAAGGCAAATTTTAAATTTGGATCGTTGATACTCATCAATCCATCGAACATTTTATCCATAAAAAGTCCTTCAAGATCAATGTCTCGATAAACATATCTATTGAGTTCGATTTCGCTGATTCCTCCTTTGAAAAATAAGGAAACAGCTTCGTTAGACTGATTGAAATTTCCGTCAACAATTCCTTTAAAAGTTACGTTGCCAACCAGTGTGTCTTTTAAAAATTCGCCCAACATAAAATTAGCGGTCGACAAATTTCCACGGTACCGTAAAATTCCGTTTCCTTCGGGTTTTAACGATACATCGGTTTCAATGACTCCCATATCGCTGCTGAGAGTTCCGAAGGTTACAAAGTCGTTTATAAATCCACTAAAATTCCCCTTGAATTTTAAAAGACCGGCTTCGTAAAACGACGCTGGAAATTCAATTTTATCGACGGGCAGCACTTGTGGAAGCTGAAAATTAGTAATGTCAGTAAAAGTGGTTTGCAATTGTTTTAAGTCGAAAAACAAATACATTGCTTCAGGGTGTGTTATGTCGTTGATGTAAAAATCGAGCTTGGCGCGGGTTGATTTCCCCGACTTTAAAACCATATCTTTCCCTTTTAAATCGTCTAAATCGCCATAAACTTGTCCCGAAATATTTATTGTTTGATCCATGCCGCGCAGAGAAGGAACCAATTCTGCGAGTTCAAAAAAACTGACTTCCGAATTGTTTAACCGAAAATCGATTTCGGGTTTTTCTTTTAATAGTACCCGCAGCGAAGAATTGTTTATTTGCGAAAGTTTACTTTCAAAATTAACATCGTTCAAAACAATCTCGTTTTTTGTGAAAGCAACTTTTGCAGCCAACTGATTGAGGTAAAGATTTTTTCCGTCGTTAAAGTCTAAGCTGTTTATTTTGAAATGAATGGAGTCGTTAAAATTATCGAAGTCGCTTACAAAAAAGTTAAGGTTTTTAACCAGTATTTTGTTCGAATTTTCCTGCGCATGATTTTTATACGAAAGATTGGCTTCGTGAAATTCAAACTGATTGCAATTAATATTCCAGTAATTTGTTGCGGTTGTATTCGATTTTGGAAACGAGTCGAGAATAAAACTGAAATTAAAAACACTATCGTGTTTAATTTTTATTTTGCTGTTTTCTACACTGATTTCACGAAGTGCTATACGTCGATGTTTTATTTTTAAAGAATCGATGTGAGCTTTAATGAATTCCGAATACCAGAGCGTATCATTTTGCTGATCTTTAATAATTACGTCGCTCAAAATTACTTTGTTAAAAAAAGCAATTTCAACTTTGCCCACCTGCACTTCCGCATTTAAATTGTGCGAAAGTTGTTCGGTTATTTTAGCAATAATATAAGTTTGCACCTTGCTGTTTTGTATAGCAAAATAACTACCTGCCAAAAGTGCCAAAAGCAAAGCAGCAACAATAATCGTTATTTTCCAGCCTTTTTTAATAATTTTGTCTTTTCGAATGCGAACTTAAACTTTTTAGTGCAATATAAATATATGGCATTTAAATAGTTGTTAACCGCCTGTTATTAATAATTCAACGAGATTAAACTTTGGTTTATTTTTCTTGTTTAACTAACGTTGAAAAAGGAATTTCAGTTTTAGAATGAAAGAAAATATTACAATACTTGGAATAGAGTCGTCGTGCGACGATACTTCTGCAGCAATTATTCGCGACGGAGTTATTTTATCGAATGTTGTTGCAAGTCAGAAAGTGCACGAAGAATACGGAGGTGTGGTGCCTGAACTAGCTTCGCGAGCGCATCAGCAAAATATTATTCCGGTAGTTGAACTGGCAATAAAAAAAGCAGGCATTAATCGAAACGAAGTTTCTGCCGTTGCGTTTACACGTGGTCCCGGACTGCTTGGTTCGCTGTTGGTTGGAACTTCTTTTGCCAAAGGATTTTCGCTTGCCGCAGGAATTCCCTTAATCGAAGTGAATCATTTGCAGGGACATGTTTTGGCCTTGTTTATCAAAGAAAAGGAAATGGCGTTTAATCCGCCAAATTTTCCGTTTTTGTGTTTGTTGGTTTCAGGCGGTAATTCGCAGATTATTCTGGTTCGCGACCATCTGCACATGGAAGTAATCGGGCAAACCATCGACGATGCTGCCGGCGAAGCTTTCGATAAATGTGCCAAAGTTATGGGATTGCCTTATCCGGGCGGACCGCATGTCGACCGGCTTGCAAAAAATGGTGATCCATTTAAATTTACCTTTTCGAAACCAAGAATTCAGGGACTCGATTATAGTTTTAGCGGATTAAAAACCAATTTTCTTTATTTCCTGAGGGATCGTTTAAAAGAAAACGAAAATTTTATTCAGGAAAATACCGAAGATTTATGCGCATCGCTGCAATACACAATTATTGAAATTTTAATGGGTAAATTAAAACGGGCAGCTAAAGAAACCGGAATAAAAGAAATTACAGTTGCCGGCGGAGTTTCGGCGAATTCGGGTTTGCGAAATGCGTTAAAAGAAAACGCAGAAAAATACCGATGGAACCTCGTGATTCCAAAGTTTGAATATACTATGGACAACGCTGCAATGATTGCAATTACCGGCTATTATAAGTATTTGAATCAAGAGTTTGTAGGACAAAATATTGTGCCGTTTGCCCGGACGCAATTGTAAAAATATTTTATGGAATTCTCCAAAAAACTAATTCACGGAACTTTAATAAAAAGATACAAACGTTTTTTAGCCGACATCAAACTTGACGATGGTACCGAAGTAACCGCACACTGCACTAATTCTGGCTCCATGAAAAGTTGTTTAGAGGATGGTGCCGAGGTTTATTTAACACCGGTCGACGATCCGAAACGCAAAACAAAATTCACCTGGGAAATGATTAAAATAAACGGCGACTGGGTTGGAATCAACACGGGAAATCCAAATAAACTGGCATTCGAAGCCCTTGTCAACAATAAAATTCCGGAATTAGCAGGATATACGAAAGTTCAGCGCGAAGTAAAGTTTGGCGATTCGCGATTTGATGTTTATGCCGAAAACGAAGCCGAAAAATGTTTTATTGAAGTAAAGAATGTTTCGTTAAAAATGGGGAAATATGCCCGTTTCCCGGATGCTGTAACCACCCGCGGACAAAAACACTTACGAACTTTAATGGAGGTAAAATCGCAGGGAATGCGTGCTGTAATGTTGTACATCATTCAACGAAGCGATGTTGAAATTTTTGCTCCTGCAAGCGAAATCGATCCCGATTATGCATCGGCCTTAAAGGCAGCCGTAAAAGCCGGTGTTGAAGTTATTCCGATGCAGGTTAAAGTAACACCGGAGAAAATAGAATTATCAAAAAAGCTTCCGTTTGAGCTATAGAAAAGGGGAGAACTGCTCATTCCTCCCTTGCTAAAATTTTTAATTTCTAACTTTATTTTTCTTCTAATTTCCTCAAATCACCATAATACGAAATCGATGCCCTGCTTGTGCTGGTAACGTTTAACGATGTTGTTCCGGTTTCACTAATCTTAAAGCTGAAATTGAGAAAATCGTTTTTGTTTTTTACGTCGAATTTAATCATCCAGCCTCCTTTTTTTACCGGTTCGGAGGTGTATTTTAAAATCGGCAAATTAAAATCCATTGGCGATTGATTCGATCCGTAATTGGCGGTGTGCGAAGTTCCGTAATACGGCAAATAACAATAAATCGAATCGTTTTTTATTTTCGCATCGAAACTCGAGGTTAAATTTACACTTTGCATTCCGGTTGGAATCGCCTGCGAAGGAGTAAACACAAAAGATTTAGTTTCAACCATACTTTTGGTGTCTGCAATTTTTTTTGCTTCGCGTTCAGCACGGATTTGTTTTCGCGATTTTTTTTCTTTTTCCTGAGCATTTACGAATACAACAGAAAATAGTAAGAGTGTAATAATGAGTATGTTTTTCATAATGTCAGTTTTTAAATTTTAACATTTTCAATAATTATCAGAGTAACTATAAGATAATACAATTATTTATTTCGAATGGCGATAATTGCTGAACTTTTTTTGGTTTA
>JBNKOT010000439.1:0-9511 GCA_050294855.1 Draconibacterium sp.
ATTTGAGCTCGCTAATTTTAATCGAACTCAGGTTAATAAGTTTTTGAGTTTGACTTTCATAATAGAGTTGTTAGGTTAATTTGTTTAGTTCCTCTTAATGAAAAAGTGAGTTTAGTAAATATAATTGAAAAAAGAGAATTAAATATTTTCAGATTCCGCAGCTTCTAAACGAATGGGAATGAAAAAAGCATAAGTTTAAATTAGAAAATGATGTTTTAAAAATTGATATAATTCATAACTTATTCCATCGTTTAATGCAATATTATTGTTTTCTTTGAAACAAAAATTTTATAAAATGAGAATTTATCTAGTATTGATTTTGGCAGTTGTATTTGCATCGTGTGTGAGAAATAAAAGTGGTCAGGTTGTGCAGAATATTGAAACAACCAGCGAAAAATCTTTTGAAGTGGTAGAAGTTCTTCAGGCCAACAGTTATTCTTATTTGCGAGTAAAAGAAGATTTTAACGAAAAATGGGTAGCAGTTAACAAAGACGAATTTAAAGTTGGTGATGTTTTATTTTACGATTCAGAAATGAAAATGACCAATTTCCCAAGTAAAGACCTCGATCGTACTTTCGAAGAAGTATATTTTGTAAACCAGGTAAGTAAAACACCATTCGTGCAGAGAAAAGCAGCTATGCCGGCACATTCGGGAAGAGTTGAAATAAAAGAGGAAAGTGAAGTTGAAGTATCAAAAAACAAAGGCGAATTAACAGTTGCCGAGCTTTTTGCAAAACGTGCTGATTATTCAACAAAAGAATTTGAAATTAAAGGAATTGTGGTTAAAGTGAATAAAAATGTAATGGGAAAAAACTGGATTCATGTTCAGGATGGAACCAGCGACAATGGAGAATTTGATTTAACCATTACTTCTCAGGCTCAACCCGAAGTAGGAGAGGAAGTTACTTTTAAAGGAAAACTTACTTTAAATAAAGACTTTGGCGCCGGTTATTCGTACGAAGTAATTATGGAAGACGCGGTTTTGGTAAGTAAACAAGCTTCAGAAGTTCATTTATAACGAATAATTCTTTGTTATTGTTGAATCTCAAAATATATCTATATATTTGTATCTAAATATATAGATATATTGCATGGAATTCAAAAAACTGGAATTAAAACCCGAAGGAAGCTGGATTAAAAGAAAATTTTCTAATCCACATTTTAAAAAATCTGTAATTTATATCCTTGCCGGAGCAGTATTAGGTTTTGTATTTTTCTATGTTTCTGAAGGAATGAATATGGATAAAATGCCAACAAAAGATGTTCTTCAGAGTATGGCATTTGGCGGATTTATGGGATTCTTTATCACGAATAGCCCATGCGCTCGCGGACGTTGTTAGCTAAAACCAGATATTTTTTAATTTTATTTCCCCACAAAAAAACATCTTACGTTCGTTCGGAATTCTGGATTGATAATTTATTTTTCGATAGAGGAGTATCTTTCTTTTTGTCTTCCAAAATCATTTTAAAATATTAGTTTTACAGCAAACAATCGCTAAAACTAAATTTATGTCTAAATCTAATGTTAAACTTTCTTTATGGGAGAAAGTTGGTTATAGTTTGGGAGACCTGTCGGCAAATCTTGTATTTCAAACACTGATAACTTATCTGGCTTTCTTTTACACCGATATTTATGGTTTAAAAAACAACGATGCATCGATAATAATGTTGTCGGTAGGATTGGTGGCAGCCTTTTTTTTCAATCCCATAATTGGGGCACTTGCCGATCGCACAAAATCAAGATGGGGAAAATTCAGACCCTGGATTTTATACACCGCCGTTCCACTTGGAGTAATTGCATTGCTGGCATTTACGACACCCAACTTTGCCTATAAAGGAAAGGTGATTTATGCAGCGGTAACGTATTCTTTGCTTCTTTTACTTTATGCATCGAACAATTTGCCATATGCGGCTTTAAGTGGTGTTCTTACCGGCGACATGGCAGAACGAAACAGCATTTCTTCCATCCGGTTTGTAGCGGTTATGTTTGCACAATTTTTTGTTCAGGTGTTTATGTTGCCGATTATCGAATTTGCAGGAAAAGGCGACAAAGCTGCCGGTATCGAAATTGTAATGACATGGTTGGCCGTTATTGGAACCATTATGTTGTTAATTACCTTCTTTTCTACCCGTGAACGTGTAATTCCTACTGAACAACAAAAATCAACTTTAAAAGAAGATTTATCGGATCTTGTAAAAAATAAACCCTGGATTATTATGCTCGTTTCCACCATTTTGGTTTTTGTGACACTGGCAATGAAAGGAGGTTCGTATGTGTACTACTTTAACAATTATGTTGAAATTGGGGCACTCACCAGTTTTATCAGTCCAATAACCGATGCACTTTCGGCGGTTGGAATAAATTTCTTTGGATCGGATCCGGTTTCTGCGGGATTCGGATTATTTAACGCCGGAGGAATTATTTTTATGTTGGTTGGTATTGGAATGTCTAAAAAGTTGGCCGATAAGTACGGAAAACGAGATGTGTTTTCTTCAGCACTTTTTGTCTCAACACTTTTTATACTCGTTTTTATCTTGTTTAAACCACAGAGTGTAATACTGATGTTTGGTTCGCAAATCATGCACGGATTCTTTTATGGAATTACTATCCCAATTCTTTGGGCGATGATTGCTGATGTGGCTGACTTTTCGGAGTGGAAAACAAACCGCCGGGCAACTGCCATTATTTTTTCAGCAATGATGGTGGGGCTGAAATCAGGTTTGTCGATTGGCGGAGCATTGGTCACCTGGATTTTGGGACTTTACGGCTATATTAATAAACAAGGTATGAGTGCTGCGCAAGAAATAATTCAACCCGAATCGGTGGCACAGGGAGCAAAAATGCTGGTTAGTGTTTATGCCGCAATTCCGTTTTTTATGGTTGTAGTACTGTTGTTCTTTTATGAGATAAATAAGAAAAAAGAAGTTCAGATTGAAAAAGAACTTAGCGAAAGAAGAAAGGCGAATGTCTAGTTCGTCGATAGTAAAACCTATAAATTTGATTAAAATGAAACCAAGATATTTAGTAGATCATTTGTACACCGCCGATCCGGCAGCACATGTTTTTAACGGTAAAATTTATATTTATCCATCCCACGACATCGAATCGGGGATTCCTGAAAACGATTTGGGCGACCATTTCGACATGCGCGACTACCATGTTTTTTCGATGGATTCGATCGATGGAAAAGTTACCGACCACGGAGTTGCACTCGATATAAAAGACGTTCCATGGGCGGGTCGCCAAATGTGGGACACCGATGCGGCACACAAAAACGGAAAGTATTATTTGTATTTCCCGGTAAAAGATAAAACCGATATTTTTAGAATTGGAGTTGCAGTGAGCGATAAACCAGAAGGACCATTTAAAGCTGAAGCACATCCGATTATCGGAAGTTACAGCATCGACCCTTGCGTTTTTGAAGATGTCGATGGAAAACATTTTATGTTTTTTGGTGGACTTTGGGGCGGGCAATTGCAACGCTACCGCAACAATAAAGCACAGGAGTGTGGTGCAGAACCCGCTGATAACGAACCTTCGTTGTGTGCAAAAGTTGTTTTAATGAACGACGATATGTTGGGTTTTGCCGAAGAACCACGCGATTTGGTAATTCTCGATGAAAACGGAAATTCTTTAACTGCCGGCGATCACGACCGTCGGTTTTTTGAAGCTTCGTGGATGCACTTTTATAAGGGGAAATATTATTTTTCGTATTCCACCGGAAACACGCATAATTTGTGCTACGCAACCGGCGATTCGCCGTACGGACCATTTACTTATCAGGGCGTTATTTTAACTCCGGTAGTTGGCTGGACAACCCACCATTCGATCTGCGAATTCCAGGGAAAATGGTATTTGTTTCACCACGACAGTGTACCTTCGGGCGGAAAAACATGGTTGCGGAGTATGAAAGTGGTTGAATTGGAATACAACAGCGATGGTACAATTAAGACCATCGAAGGAACAGAATAATAATTTCAGAAAATTATTCATTGTAAATAAAATTGAGTCAATTGTTAACATTGGCTCAATTTTTTTTGAAGTTGTATCGAAAGGCCTACATTTGCAGGCTTAAAAACCATTTTACTTTTGATAAAATCAACTTCCATAGTATGGTCTTGTACAAAATTTGTAGTAAGCACATTTTTGTTTGTTTTTATATTTGTTGGTTCAAATAATTTGCAGGCCAATAATATGGAAATATGGACATTTGTTGGCGCTCGCACCGAATGGAAAAAAGTCGAATTCTCGATACAAAATGCTAACTTTTTCCAGGCAGAAGGAGGTTGGTTTCTAGATTATACACAAGCTTCATTTGAAATGAAAGCAAATAAAAGTTTTAAGTTTGGTATCGCTTACAAACAGGAGTATGTGAAATTATCGGATATGCGACGAGTAGAATATCGCCCGATGTTAAATCTTTATTATTCAAAAAAGCTGGGCGATTTCGAATTGCGCGACAGAAACCGTTTAGAATTCAGATTTTTTGAAACGGGTATGGTCAAACGTTATCGAAATCAAATCATGTTAAGTTATAAAAAAATTGAAAAGATAATCCCATACGTTTACACCGAGTTTTTTGTGTATCTAGAGCAGTTTGAATACCTGCAGCAGCGAACTGCTTTAGGATTTAAAGTTCCGATAAAAAGTGTAAATCTTAACGTTTTTGGTGCTAACCAAAGCAATAAAATCAGTTCCGAATATTGGTATAAAAAGTTTATGTTTGGTACTTCATTAATTTACCGCTTTTAAACGCCTTTATTGCTAAATTTTTTTTCGTGTACCACATTCCCACTTACATCAAAATGCTGAAATGTTAAAGTTGAATTCCCATTTTTCCGGGAAAATATTACTTTAAAGGTTGCGTCCAACTCGGTTCAAGTTTTAAATAACCACTCTATTTGTTCTTTTCCAGAAATCTCAAGTCCTCTGTCTCAAGAAACTGTCCGGTATACAAATCCGGTCATACATCATCTTTTTAAAATATCGTGGTCGTCATTTATAAAATAAGAGCTAATTATTTTAAAATAATTTTGATTTAATTCAACGAAATGACTTTCATAAAAGTATAAATTACTTTTTTATTAAAATGCAGGTTGAAAATTTTAAATTTATAGTGTTTTGTAATATTATTTTAACATTTTTGTAATTAATACTAACAACCTAAATTAACATTGAAAAATCTAGAAAAAATACTGTCCGAGTTCCGTTCTGTGTCTCTTGAAGAAATTGATGAGCTTAAGTTTATTTGCAATATAGATAAGAAACAATGGTTGAATATCTTTAAACTGAAGCGGAAAATGTAAAACTTAATGAAGTACCACCATACTATGGAAATGAACGGTAAGGTCTAGGTCTAATACAAAGAATTTTAATTTGCAAAACCAATTTTTAAAGCTTTAAACATGATACAATTAAATAAATCAAAATATTCTCTTTTTCTTTTCTTTAGTGTTAGTATTGCCTTGTTTTATGGCTGTACTCAGGATGAAGGGTTAGGTGGTAATAGCCATATAAATGGCGTATTGATCGAACAATTTTATAACGATGATTATTCATTGTTGTTATCTGAACAACCAGCCAAGGATGAAGATATATATTTGCTGTTTGGTGAAGAAAATACAATTGGTGAAAATACTACAACCAGTTACAACGGTAATTTCTCTTTCAATTATTTGTGGGCAGGTAACTATACCTTGTATTATTACGCCCCAAATCGTGAAAATCCAGAACTTGGAGATATTGAACAATCGATTGATATTGAGCTTAAAAAGGGAGATGAAATGAATCTGGGTACTTTGTACCTGAGACGTACCCTTGATTGGGATGAAGGGACTTCCAGTATTTCTGGAACGGTGATGTTAACCAACTATAAAAACGAATCGGAATGGCCCAATCTTGTTGTGAAAGATAGAACACCAGCACAAGAGCAGGAAATATACCTTACCTATGGCGAACATTTGTTCTACGATGTTCGCATCAGAACACAGGAAGATGGTACTTTTGTTTTTTCTAATCTTATAAAAGGCGATTACAAAATTGTTATCTATTCGGAAGATGTTTCAGGGGGTACTGCAAATATTGCAATCACTAAATCTATAACCATAACTAAAGAAAAGCAAAATATTGATCTTGGTACAATTGAAATTGAAAAACATTAATTGTGAAACGAACATGAACTTTTAAATCATAAATTTTGAAATAAGAATGATTTAAAAAGGTTTATGGGAGAGCGGAGCAGTTCCATCCGTTCTCGATTTTTTTTTTAATACAATAATAAAACTTAAAAATTTTAAACGGATGAAAAGTAAAAAAATGAATGCCTTATTAACGGGAATTTTTCTGGTAACATTTTTATTCACAAGTCAGATTATAATTGCACAAACGCAAAACACCATCATCGAAAAAGGAATACTTGTAAAAACAACATATAAACAAGATCTGGAAGGTGGTGATAAAGAGAAACGAATCGATAAAATTGAAACTTTTAATGATAAGGGTGAATTAGTAGATCTGAAGAACTATGATAGTGCCGGGAAATATGCCAAGGATTGGTTTCAATACAAATATGACACTGATGGAAATCTTATTGAAGAAGTAGAATACGACTCGAAACAAAATTTCAAAAAACGAATTATATACAAGTATTCCAACGGCCTGAAAATATCGAAAGAGGAATTCGATGAAAAAGAAAGGCTAAGCAAACAAACCACTTATGAATACCAGTTTAAGAAATAGAATTGTAGATGCCATAAAAGCATTTGATCCTATTCTTCTGGATGATATGGGAAGTGTGCGATTGATGAGTAGAATGGATACGAAATACGTTCTAAAACTTGATCGTTTGATTGGAATTCTTTCAGATGTATCTTCTAGCTACTTTATGTTAGAGATAGAAGGTGAAAAGGAACAGGTGTATGAAACCCAATATTACGATTTTTCTGATTACTCAATGTACGTTGGTCATCATAACGGTAAATTAAACAGGAATAAAATAAGGGTTCGGAAATATGCTTCTACGCAGGAAAAGTTTTTTGAAGTAAAATTTAAAAACAACAAAGGACGTACAATAAAAAAACGAACCAGAGATGAAGAAAACAATCCTTTAATTACTGAGAACCAATACAAATTTATTTCGAAAACTACTTCCTTTAATGATATTGAAATGAAACCAAGCCTTAAAAATAGTTTTACAAGGCTTACGCTTGTTAATAAAGATTTAAGCGAACGCATAACTATCGATTATAATTTATGGTTTCAGGATTCAGAATCGGGCAACGAATCATCTAAAGACAAAATTTGTATTGTGGAAGTAAAACGAGGAAGGAGTGCTGAAAAATCGCATTTTATGAAAGTATTGGATAACAATAGGATACGTTCGATGGGATTTAGCAAATATTGTATGGGGCTTGTTTTTACTAACTCAGAGCTAAAGAAAAACAAATTCAAGCAACGAGTTCGAAAAATTGATAAGATGATTAAAAATTAAGAAAAAAATAGAATGGAATTATTTGGAATTGATTTAATTGATGTTGAAGATTTGGTAGAACTTATTGCCAGATTAGCTTTTAACCTGTTAATAGTTATTATAACAGTTCGTTACTTATACCACAATGCGGAGGGTAAAAAAGAATATTTCTTCACCTACATCATTATCTCCATAACAGTGTTTATGTTATGCATTACCTTAGATAATGTGAAACTGGAACTTGGATTTGCTCTTGGCTTGTTTGCAATTTTTGGTATAATTCGCTACCGAACCATGCAAATACCAATTAAAGAAATGACCTACCTGTTTTTGGTAATTGGTATTTCTGTGATAAATGCATTGTCGAATTCAAAAGTAAGTTATGCAGAATTAATTTTCACAAACCTTACCCTTTTAGCTGTTACTTATTTTTTGGAGAGAGTATTAATGATTGGGCACGAAACTCGTAAAGTTATTAATTATGAAAAGATTGAGCTCATTAAACCAGAAAATTGGACTGAGCTAAAGAAGGATCTTGAAGAACGTACGGGCCTAACAATTTTGAGGTTCGAAATAGGTAAAATCGATTTCTTAAAAGATACAGCTAAGATTGTTATTTATTATTTTGAACATGAGAATGCTGGTAATATTGAATAATAAGATTTTCATTAAATCATTCTCTTATGTGCAAATCCCATAAGCCATTTTTGAGAATTGCCTTGGCACTTCTTTTTCTTAATTTTAGCTTTATTGTAAAAGCTCAGTCAGACTTCAGATCACGTACCGGAATCAAGCTAAAAACCGAAGCTATAAAAGATGTTGACTTTATCCTAAATATTCAACAGCGATTTAATAATAAGCTAAGTACATTTGATAAGTTTCTGATGGAACCTGGTATTGCTTACGATTTGAATAAGAGGCTGAAGACGGGCGTGGAATACAGGTACTACTATAATCAAAACCAAGATCATACCAGAGAAAGTCGCCACCGGTTTTCCTGGTTTATTCGTTATAAAAAAAATATTGAAGACTTTGCATTGGGAGTAAAAACCATTTTACAATATGGAATAGATGATGATGCCAGCTTTGCTTTCGATTACAGAAATAAGTTTATTAGCCGCAACTCAATTTCACTGTCGTATGATATCTTTGGCTCGAAGCTTACCCCAAAAGCCGAATATGACATTTTTTATCATATAAATAATCCAAGGGGAGGTATAATAAATGGTTGGCGAATTACAACATCTTTCGATTATGATTTGTCTAAGAATAAAACCCTTGCTTTCTACTACATGTTTGACAAAGAATTAAATGTAGTTTCTCCCCTTAATGCTCATATTTTGGGTATTGAGCTTGAAATTGAATTATTCTAAAAATCCATTTTCGTGTTGCAGACCAATCTATAAATGTTTTAAGTCTTAGGCCACATCTTCAATATTAGTTAAATTACTAATTGATATCGTACATTTATGGAATATAAATCGGCTGCTATATTGTACTAATTTAATCAAAAAAAATCCTCAAAAAATTTGAAATTAGTTTATCCCCGATGTGAGATTGCAGGACGAATTTACCGTCGATAAATATCGGTTCGACAGTAAACTGTTTTTCGAAGCGTTCAAGTTTTTCGATCTTGCAGCTGCTTATCGTAACAGAACCAATGTGAAAACAAAAACCAATGTAAGCACAGATTGTTGTGTTTTCGATGCGACTTTGAAAAATCAATTCGGGCGATTTACTCCTTTATTACAAACACGAATAACAAATTACAGCGATACAAAAGAGGATGAAAAAATCACTTTTATTCAACCCTGCGTAAAAGTTGTGTACGATATTAAAGGAATTTGAAATCAGCCTTATACCAGCTACGAGCTTCTTTCGACATGAACAATAAGAAGGCCCAAAAAAAGCAGATTCGACGCAGGTTTCACCCGAAAACCGGGAGAGTATCATCGCATTGGCCTTTATTACCGACTTCAGAAATATTTCGACGAACAGCCTTCTATCAATTTCTTGGGCATCGATTACCGATTTAAAATTTA
>JBNKOT010000440.1:0-3470 GCA_050294855.1 Draconibacterium sp.
TTCTGATATCCTTCAACCCACCAACCATCGAGTACCGAGAAGTGCAGCGTTCCGTTCATCACGCCTTTTTCTCCACTGGTACCGGAAGCTTCCAAGGGGCGTGTTGGTGTATTCAGCCAAACATCAACACCCTGAAGCAACATTTTGGCCAGGTTCATGTCGTAATTCTGAACAAATAGAATTTTACCTCTAAACTCGGGACGTTTCGAAATTTCAACAATATTTTTAATCAGATCTTGTCCTGCTTTATCAGCAGGGTGTGCTTTTCCGGCAAAAATAAATTGAACCGGACGATCGGTATTATTTACGATTTTTGCCAGACGCTCTAAATCGCGGAACAACAAATTACCACGTTTGTAGGTGGCAAAACGGCGGGCAAATCCAATGGTTAATGCATTCGGATTTAATTTACCCACCACTTCCGAAATCAGTTTTGGATTTTCGTTTCGTTTTACCCAGTTGTCCGAAAAACGTTCTTTAAGGTAATCGAATAATTTTAAACGAAGTTTTTTCCGTAATTCCCAAATTTCATCATCCGGAATGTTGTAAATATTTTTCCAAGCTTCGAAATCGAGCTGTGTTGTCGGAAAATTTTCACCAAAATATTTTTTATGAAGGTCTTTCCATTCCTGGGCAGTCCAGGTTGAATAATGCACCCCGTTTGTTACATAACCAATTGCCAGTTCCTCTTCTAAATAGCCGGGGAATAATTTTTTCAAAACATTTTTACTTACATCGCCGTGCAACATACTAACGCCGTTTATTCCCTGCGAAAGATTGCTGGCCAAATAGCTCATATTAAAATGATCTTCGCTTTTGTTTGATTTTCCAAGCTGATCGAATTCTTCCCAGTTTAAGCCCATCTTTTCAGGGAAGAAGCCCATGTAATACTTAAACAAATCGTTGTGAAACGAATCGTGACCGGCAGGTACAGGAGTGTGCGTTGTAAACACAGTTGAAGCACTTACTACTTCTTTGGCTTCGGCAAAAGTTAAATTGTTATTGGTAACCAAATTTGCAATTCGCTGAATACCAATAAAAGCTGCATGGCCTTCGTTACAGTGGTAAATATTAGATTGATAGCCAAGTTTTTCCAGGGCCTTAATTCCACCCAAACCAAGTAACATTTCTTGTTTCAAACGGTTTTCGTTGTCGCCGCCATACAAATGGTGCGTTACAAAACGATCCGATTCCTGATTGGCGTCGATGTCGGCATCCAACAAATAGAGTTTCACTTTACCCACATTTACTTCCCAAACACGTGCTTTTAATATTCTTCCCGGATAATTTACTTCTACTTCAATCCAAACTCCGTTGGCATCCAAAGCAGGTTTTACAGGAATTTTTGAAAATCTTTGTGCTTCGTAATTGGCCATTTGATCGCCATGCAAACTCAAGTTTTGCTTAAAATATCCGTACCGATATAACAGTCCGACTGCCACGAGATTTACTTTCGAATCGCTGGCTTCTTTTAAATAGTCGCCGGCCAAAATTCCCAAACCTCCCGAAAATATTTTTAAGCTGTCGTGTAAACCATATTCCATACTGAAATAAGCAATTTCGGGGCCTTCAAGATTATTCCTATCATTGAGGTAAGCAGTGAACAAAGCATTTGTGTTGTTCATTTTAGAGATAAAGTTCTCGTCGCGTTCTAACTGAATGTAACGCTTGTGGTTCACCTCTTCCAACAAAACAATAGGATTGTGTTCGCATTCTTCCCATATTTTCGGATCGATGTATTCAAATAATTCTCGTGCTTCTGTATTCCACACCCACCAAAGATTTTTTGATAAATCGCGCAGCGGGGTTAACTTCTCCGGAAGATTTGATTCAACAATAATTTTTTTCCAAACCGGTTCATTAACAACCGGCGGTTTAATATATTTTACTTTCCCTGTATCCATTTTTTTACCTTATTAATTTCTAATTCATTACATTAACACTATAACAGCGCAACAAAAGTACTTTTTACTTTCAAACTTTTTATAGTTTGTTTACCATTAGCACATTGAAATAACATTAACTATAAAGTAGTATTAAAGTTTCAATGTTTTACAATTATTTTTTGTTCTTTTTGTGTTTCAATTTTTCTTTTAGTTTTCTAATCGTTTCGTCTTTTTCGTTCAGTATTTTCTGCATCGCTGCTATTTCAACATGTTCATGGCTTTCGGGCACAAAACTGTTCAGGCGGATTTTAAAATCGCTGAGTACATTCATATAATTTATAAATGCTTCGTAGGGCGTGTCGAAGGGATTAAAATGACTGTGCACTTTCCCGTCGGAGAAAAATTTGGTCGACATGTAATAAAAATGATCGCTCACCTGTAGGTAATTCCAATCTTTTAGTATAGCCGGATCGGTGCATTTTACCACTCTGTCTTTTAGTTTGTATAATTTCGCAAAGGCTTCTTTTTGCATCATGTTTCCCAGCCAGGCCGTTAAATCCCGTTCCTCATCGGCCCACGAAATGGTATTCGGAACACTCACCATAGAAACAGGTTGCAACTCTTCAACCACTTCCGATGGTGTTGCAAAATTCATGTTTTTATTGATTACAATTTTTTTGGCTAGTGCTTCCAAAAAGTCGAAAATTCCACTTTCAGCAGGTTGACGTTCGCCAAAAGCTTCATAACTAAAAAATAAATTTACAACTTCTTCCTGCTTGTCCAGATTTTCGATCCAACCTACAAACTTTTCGGCTGTCAGCGGAAACTCATCCCAATTGGTATCCGAAAACCGGAAGGAAATATCGTCGCTCAGTTTAAAGTTTCGCATTAAAATTTTTAAACGCGGATTAATGGCGTTCACGTATAAAAAGTTGGGACTCTTCCAGCCAAGCACATGTTTTGCTCCTTCGGTGAGCATAGCACCGTATCCCATTTTTGCGATCTGATCTCCAATTGTGTCAGAATAAATCATTTCTGTATTTCTGAAAACACGGGGTTTCTGACCGAACAACTCAATAATTTTCTCTTCGTGCAATTTTACCTGACTTTCAAAAATATCTTTGTCGTTTAACGACACCAAAGAATGAGAATAGGTTTCGGCTAAAAACTCAACACAACCCGTTTTTGCCAGTTTTTGAAACGATTCGATCACCTCGGGAGCATACAAAGCAAATTGTTCGAGTGCGAGCCCGGTTATCGAAAATGCAACTTTAAATTTACCTTCCAGTTTATCGACCAATTTTAACAAAAGTGCATTGGTAGGCAAATAACTTTTTTCTGCAATCTTTCGCAAAATCGTTTCGTTCGAATAATCGTCGTAATAATAATGATCGTTACTAATATCGAAAAACCGATACCGCCTGTGACGGAAAGGTTGATGTACCTGAAAAAATAAACAAACTGACTTCATATTTTTAAACTAGATTCAAGATTTATAAATGGCAATCCGATATTGATTTGCAGGCGCTTTTTGCAAATTTATTCTTCAGTTATTTTTCGGATTTTATCATCGTCGATGTTTTA
>JBNKOT010000441.1:0-17622 GCA_050294855.1 Draconibacterium sp.
TTGTATAAATTGGTTTTTTCCGGTGTTTCATCATTTGGTTTCGACAGGTTTTCGAAGTCGCCAGTAATTCAAATTCTTCCGGAACATTGACCGAATCGTTGTGCATTTGTTTTACTTTTAGTGATTTCGAAAGGCCTTTGAAAATGCAATCTTGTTTTACGATTTCTATTTCAAAATTGCCCAACTCGGGTTCTTTGCTTCGTAATATTTCGGCACCATACATAAATCCGGCGATATGATGTCCGGCGCAAATTCCAAAAACGGGTTTGTTGAAATTTTCTATCCAATTAAAATAGGGGAGATGATGTTCAACAATGTCGTCGCCTTGAGGAGAACCACTTAAAATTACTCCGTCAAACTTTTCAAAATCGAATCCGATACAATCTCTGTATTCGATCTGAACAAATGCTGAACCGGCCTCCAAAACTATTGTTTCGATAGGTTTCGTAAATTTGCTAATTCCGGGTTCAGCATTATTTACTAATACTATTTTTGGCATTCGTTTATGTTGATTTTCAAACGAATTAAATAAAAATGCGTTTCAAATCCAATTTCTGATGCAAGTACAAAATCGTTTTTTTTTGGATCACACATTTCTTATTTCAGTAATTTCTTGTACTTGTATTAAATACAAATCACATTAATTGAAATTATTATGAATGATTGTTATCTTAGTGCCGAATCAAAAAATCATTAAAAAAGATTACCATGAAAAAGCTTTTTGTTCTTGTTTTGGCGCTTGCATTGTTTTCGTGCACCCAAAAAGAAGGTTTTAAAATTAATGTGAATTTGGATGGAGCGCAGGGGAAAGTTCTTCTGGAAGATAATATTGAAGGCGCGTGGATACCAATTGATACAGCTGATGTTGTTGATGGTGTTGCCGTCTTGGAGGGCGAAGTTACAATGCCAAGCGCTTATTATTTGTCGCTTGCGGGACAACGTGCAAAAGCTTTAATTTTTGTTGAAAATGCAAATATGACCGTTGACGGAAAAGTAGATTCCATCAATCAGGTAAAAGTTACAGGTTCTGAAACTCACGACGAATTTGAAGCCTTAAACTCAAAAATTCAGGGTATTAGTAAAAAATATATGGCGTTGTATCAGGAGTCGCGTGCGGCAATTGCACAGGGCGACACTGCAAAAGGTCGTGTTTTAATGGATGAAGTGAATGAACTATATGAGAGTGTTGGTGTGATGCAGGAAGATTTTGTAAAAGAAAATCCGTCTTCTTATGTAACTCCTTTCCTTTTATCGAGGCTGAAATACGAAAAAGATGCCGAGGAATTGAATGCAATGATAAAAGCTCTCGATTCAAAGTTGTTGGAAGTTCAAATCATTAAAGATTTGCAGGCGCACATCGAAAAAATGTTGGTTGTTTCTGTTGGAAAAACGGCACCCGATTTTACTCAAAACGATGCAGACGGAAATCCTATAAAATTTTCAGATATCTATTCGAAAAACGAATTGACATTGTTGGATTTTTGGGCTTCGTGGTGTAATCCCTGCCGACAAGAAAACCCAAATGTTGTAGCTGTTTTTAATGATTATAAAGACCAAGGATTTAGTGTTTTTGGAGTTTCGCTCGACCGCGATAAAGACAGCTGGTTAAAAGCAATTGAAGATGATAATTTAACCTGGAATCATGTTTCTGATTTGGCATATTGGAACAATGCAGCCGCCAAATTGTATGCTGTTAATTCTATTCCTTCGAGTCTATTGGTCGACAAAAACGGAAAAATAATTGCTAAAAATGCTCGCGGCGAAGAATTAAAAAAAGTCGTTGCAGAATTTTTAGAAAAATAATTGGAGTAGCAATCATGAAAGAAGCCTTTTCATCAACAGATGAGAAGGCTTTTTTTATGTTCATAAATTGCTACATTTGCCATCCATATGCAAGATCATTTTGGAGAAATCGCAGGAGTTTTAACCGCTGTATTCTGGACCGTTACAAGTCTGGCTTTCGAGTCGGCAGGAAAAAAAGTTGGATCGCTTTCTGTGAATTTAATTCGTTTGGTGATGGCCTTCTTTTTTATCGGAATCTATAGTTGGATTACCCGTGGTTTTTTCTTTCCATCCGACGCTACATTTTTCCAGTGGAAATGGCTGGCGATTTCAGGTCTAATTGGTTTTGTTATTGGCGACTTGTTGTTGTTTCAGGCATTTGTAGTGGTGGGCGCACGTATTTCGATGTTGATGATGGCATTGGCACCTCCATTTGCAGCATTAATTGGCTGGCTGATTTTAGGTGAAGTTTTAGCACCGATGAGCTGGCTGGGAATGGCAACTACAATGATCGGAATTGTGATTGTGATTTTGAAACGCGAGAAAACCGAAGAGAACGGAGCGATTGTTAAAAGAATTAAATCGGGTTATTCGGTTACCGGAATTTTACTGGCATTGGGTGGTGCTTTGGGGCAGGCTGCGGGTTTGGTCATTAGTAAAAAAGGAATGGGTGAATACGATGCGTTTTCGGCTTCGCAAATTCGGGTATTAACAGGAGTAATCGGCTTTACTATTTTATTTTTTTTTATGAAAAGGTGGAAAAAAGTTTGGGAAGCGATTCAACATAAACCGGCAATGAAACGAATTACACTGGGCGCATTTTTTGGTCCGTTTTTAGGCGTTTCTTTTTCGTTGTTGGCCGTTCAACATACGCAGGCCGGAATTGCAGCAACTTTAATGGCTATTTCTCCGGTCTTGATTATTCCGCCGGCAATTATTCTGTTCAAAGAAAAAGTAAACTGGAAAGAAATTATAGGTGCACTTATCACGGTTGGTGGAATAGTGTTGTTTTTTCTGTAGAAGTAGTTGCAGACGTAGGTTTCAGAAAAAGAGATCAAAGATCGCAGAATCAAGAAAAAAATTACAGTGGATACAACTTGCAGCTGTTCAATTACTCTTTCAAAATTTATCACTTTCCGACCTTAATAATTTGACGATTTTTTAATTCAACCAATCCTTTAGTTCCGCTATTTTCATCTGTCGATCCATCGAAAAGTTAATGCTTTCGCGATCAACTTTCTCGAGTAAAAACCACGATTTTCGGAAAAAGTCGAGTTTTTTTTCTGCCGATTCTGCAAGTTCTCCCTGTTCTTTTAAAACAAAAGCAACCATTTCTATTTGTTCGTTGTTCAGGTTCTTATCTTTTTCAAGAAATTCGATTAAACGGTCAATTTCCATGCTGCCAACATCATCTTTAATTTTTAAACAGTTGTAGAAATATTGAATCTGATCGAGTGCTTTTCCTTTTTCTCCCTTTTTGCGGTAACGCAGTATTTTGTGAATCACTTCGAAAAGCATCATCAGTTGTCTCATTAAAAAATCCTTTTCAATTCCCATCGTAGTTCTTATATTATTCTTGTTTTTTACTGGATTCGAAAGTTCTCGTTGTATAAATATAATGGTTAGTTTTGCAAAAAACTTGTTTATGGGATATTTCGACGATATTTTTCCAGACACCGATGGTTTTAGTGATGGATTAATTGAAGGAAAAGATTTTACAATGGAAAATGGTTATCGTGTGATGACCGAAGAATTTTTGGTTCGTCGCGGATATTGTTGCTCGAATGGTTGTCGTCATTGTCCGTATCAGCCAAAAGCACAAAAAGGAAATACCATTTTACGCAAAGGAATTAAAAAACAAGAATCATGATTGGAAAAGAACTTCGGATTGTTTTTATGGGAACGCCAGATTTTGCAGTGGCAAGTTTAAAAGCCTTGGTCGAAGGCAGATACAATGTGGTTGGCGTTATTACTGCACCAGACAAACCAGCCGGGCGGGGTAAAAAAATACACGAATCGGCAGTAAAAAAGTATGCAGTCGAAAATGGATTAAACGTTTTACAGCCCGAAAAATTAAAAAATCAGGAATTCCTTGCTGAACTTCGCGCTTTAAAAGCCGATTTGCAGGTGGTAGTTGCATTCAGAATGTTGCCCGATGTGGTCTGGAATATGCCACGTTTGGGTACTTTTAATTTGCATGGATCGCTGTTGCCAAATTACCGTGGTGCTGCTCCACTAAACTGGGCAATTATAAATGGCGAGAAGAAAACCGGTGTTACCACTTTTTTGCTCGATCAGAAAATAGATACCGGAAAAATACTTTTCAAAAAAGAAATTGAAATCGGCGAAAACGATACAGTTGGCGATATTCACGATGGATTAATGGAAATTGGTGCAAAACTAGTGCTCGAAACGGTTGATGTTTTGGCATCGGGAAATTACAGCGCTATTCCACAATCGGAAATGATGGATGAGGCGGACATTAAACATGCGTCCAAAATATTTAAAGACGATTGTAAAATTGTGTGGACAAAAGATTCGGAAACCATTCGGAATATGATCCGTGGATTGTCGCCTTATCCAACGGCGTGGACAACTTTGATTCACAAAGAATCGGGCAAAGAGATTCCCACAAAGGTATTTTTTGCACAAAAAGTCGATCTTCAGGAAAAAGATGAAAGTGGCGCAATAAAAAGCGATGGTAAAACTTTTATGAATGTGGCTTGCGGAATTGGCTGGTTACAAATTACCGACTTGCAGCTTGCAGGAAAAAAGAGAATGAAAACACCCGATTTTTTACGAGGATTTCAGCAGCTTGCGGAATATCGGTTTGAGTAGTGGAAAGTGATCAGTCTCAATTTGCAGTGCACAAAAAACAGATGCCAGCCTTCTATTTATAATAAATAGGGCTGGCATCCGTTTTTGTTGAACATTGTTTTCTGTCTTTTTTCAATACCGCTTGCAGCTAAAACTGTTAGTTGCGACTACAACTGTGACTGTTTGAGTCTGCCTACTTCTTTTTACTGTTCATGATAAAGAAGTAAATCAGAAATCCCGAGGAAACGAAGACGAGTAAAATACCGATTGGTAATACTGCATTACGACCGTCGATCATATCTTGATTTAAAAGTTTAAGTAAATCCATAACGATAAAACCTAAACCGGTCATTAGTGCTACAAGTCCCCATTTTAGCGATGGGTACCTATTTGATTCGTCGTTCAAAACTTTTGGAGATTCAAGAATACCAACTCTTTCGTACTGTTCTGCCTTAATTAATCTTCTTTTTAACAAGTGTTCTGCGATTAACCTGATAATGTTGTAAGCTGCAAAAAAGATAATTGCTGTGATTAAAATTTCATCCATGATTTTTTTTTATAAATTTTGAATTCTGCTCGTTTGACTTCGGGTGTTTTAAAAATGTTGCAGTTAAAACCGACTTTTTTTTAAAAAAAATAAAAATACAATTCAGAACCGAAGATTGAGATGAGAGCTCAAGGCATTCACAGATGAATTTTAAATGGATACCTAAAAAAAATAAATTAGTTGCAACATTTTAATACCTTTCGTAGTCTGATGCAATAGTAATGAATGATGCTGAACTGGTAAAACAGATTTTAAATGGTAACAACAATGCTTTCAGGTATTTGGTGGCGAATCATCAGCGCCTTGTTTTGCATGTGGTTGGCCGGATTATTCAGCAGCCCGACGAGGTAGAAGATATTTGTCAGGAGGTGTTTATTAAAGTTTTTCAAAAAATGAAAAAGTTTCGTGGCGATTCGCGCTTATCAACTTGGATTGCCACAATTGCCTACAATACTAGTATCACGCACCTCCGCAAAACAATGCGGAGAGGAGAACACTCGTACGACGATAATCCGGGTTTAATTGCCATGGAAAAAGATACGGAGGCGAATCAGAAAATAGTTGAAAAAGACGAAGCGAAAAGCTATTTAATGCGTGAGATTAAGGCACTGCCGGTGAATTACAGAACGGTTTTAACTTTGTATCATTTAGAGGAATTTTCGTATAAAGAGATCGAGGAAATAACCGGAATGCCGGAAGGAACAATAAAGAGTTATTTGTCGAGAGCAAGGAAGCTACTGAGAGGAAAGTTGGAAAAAGTAGTGAAATCAGAAAAAACTAATATTTTTGTTGATTATGCATAAAAAGGATAAATATATCGATACGGGAAAATTGGTTGACGAGGTGTTTTCAACGTCTCCCGGTTTTTCGTTATCCGACAATTTTGCAGAATTACTGGCCGAAAAAGTAAGCCGCAAATTTGCCTGGGAACAATATTTAAAAGAATTCCTGATTTACCTCGGTGTATTTTTAGGAATTGGAATAATCACCGGCGTTGTTGTGTTTATCGGTCTGGAATACAATGTAAAAGACTGGCAGGAATTTATTATTGCAAATGTTGGATTGATTGTAATTATTTACGTGATTTCAATTTTTATTTTATTTGCCGACCGGGTTTTATTGCGCTATTTTATGTTCAAGTCTAAAATTGAAATGGGGTGAGAAATTGTAAAAGTGGAAAATCGCTAAATTGTGAATAGGGAAGTGCAAGTTGCTAGATGTTAGTGTTTTAAATCTTCCTGTTAATTTGCAAACGAAAATTTTGTCTTGATTCTTGAATCTTCAATCTTTGATCTTCTTTCCTGTTAAATCTAATTCACTTTTCCCCGTTTTCGGAGATAGATGATTTGCCCGGGTGCTGGTTGAGTTCCGGTTTTCATGCGGTTCTTGAAGTACAATTGATTTAATTTCACCCCATACAATTGCGAGATATAATGCATGGTTTCACCTGCCTCAACACGATGCGTTAATTTGTCTTTTTTTGTTCTGTTCCTTTTTGGTTGAATGTAAACCACCTCGTTGGCGGTTGGTCGATAACCCGCCGACTGATTGTTGTATTTATACAAAACCCAATCGTTAAGACCTAGTTCCTGTGCAATGATTTCGTAAGTATCTCCTTTTCGTGCTACTACCGATTTTACGTTGTTGAATTTCACCACTTCGTGCGATCGAAAAGCATTAATCGACAGCGAGTTGGAAATTCCTTCGTGACCTATATTTTTTTGTTCGTAAGCCGCCAGTTCATTATAGTTTTCGCGGTAGTCGAGCCGGTGTAATTTATGCGTTTCAATAATTTCGATGAGATTGTGAGCATAGGTTTTTGAAGTTGCATAACCGGCTTTTTTTAATCCGCGCGCCCAGCCTTTGTAATCGGTTGGTGGTAAGTTGAATAAATCGGAATATCGTGGATTGTCCATTAAAAAATTGGTGTGGTCGATGTATGAATCTTCTACCGTTTTGTATTTTCTAAAACACTCATTTTCTTTATCGTCATGGTAATACACTTTTTTACCTGTCCAGTTCGATTTGCATTTTATTCCAAAATGGTTGTTCGATTTTCTTGAAAGTTCACTATTCCCATCCGCCGATTCTAAACATCCCTGTGCCATTGTAATACTTGCCGGAATACCACTTCTGTTCATCTCTTCAATAGCGAGCACCTGATAGCGCTGAATGTATTCTTTTCGCGAAATTTGTGCAAAAGAAAACTGAGTGCTAATTATAAATAGAATAAATAGAAGTGTTTTTTTCATTTTTCTTGTTTCAGTACGATGGTCAAAAATAGATAGTCCTGTATTTTTTCGCTTCAAAATGAATAATTTTTATAAACAAAGTAACGTGAATTAGTAGTTCTTATTTTGTTCGAATAAAAGCTGACTCTTATTTGGTGGCTCGACTGTTTTTGCAGGAAATGCAGTAGAATGTATGTTTACACACGAAATATCATTAAAAATTGTAATTTTGAGCAAAACAAAAGCGATGCGTAAAAAGGAACTTCAGATACACGTTTACGAATACGATACGGTTATAGAATTGCCCGCAGCCGACCAAAAACTGATTTTGGCTGCCCGCGAAGCTTCGGAACATGCATATGCTCCTTATTCAAGGTTTTATGTAGGAGCTGCACTGATGCTCGATAATGGAAAGATGATAAAAGGGAACAACCAGGAAAATGCAGATTATACCGACGGTATTTGTGCCGAACGTGTAGCTTTGTTTTATGCCAATGCCAATTATCCCAATTCGAAAGTTGAATCGATGGCGATTACAGCAAAAAATGTAAATGGTTTGGTTGCTGAACCTGCGCAACCTTGTGGCTCTTGCCGGCAGGCGTTGGTCGAAGCAGAATCGAGATTTAATCATCCGATCCGTCTAATTTTGGATGGAGCCAAAAAAATAATGGTAGTCGAAAATGCTGAGAGTTTGCTGCCTTTTGCTTTTAAACCGGATGCACTGGTGTAAATCGTTGGTCTTTAAATAGTTTTATAAATTCGTCCCATACCGGATCTTTTGGTGGATCGGCAATAATTTCGACTTTGGTTTTTTTCACCGGATGAATCATTTCTATTTTCCGTGCATGTAAATGAATACCTTTGTCGCGGTTCGAACGTGGAAATCCATATTTTAAATCGCCTTTAATGTGTAACCCTATTTCGTTTAATTGGGCCCGAATTTGATGATGCCGACCGGTTAATAGTTCGATTTCCAATAAAAAATACCGATCGATACTTGCCACATGCCGATAAGTTAAATTCGCATATTTTGCACCGGGTTTGTTTTTATCGACAGCATAACTTTTATTTTGTTCATGATTTTTTACCAGAAAATGTTCGAGTGTATCCTGAAATTTTAGCGGACGTTTATCGACGACTGCCCAATATGTTTTTTTTACTTCGCCACGGGTTTGAAACATTTTATTCAAACGGGGCAAAACTTTACTTGTTTTGGCAAGAATAACCAAACCACTAGTTGGTCGATCTAATCGGTGCGGCAAGCCAAGATATACGTTTCCGGGTTTATTGTATTTATTTCTGATGTAAAGTTTTACAACATCCAATAATGTTTCATCACCTGTTTTATCGCCCTGCACAACTTCTCCGCACGACTTATTAACTGCAATAATATGGTTGTCTTCGTAAATTACCTTCACCTGGTTTACCTTCAGCTTTTACTTTCTAATTAGTACTGTTCTTTCGGATTTGGGAAGTCCTTCGATTTTACATCCTTTATATAGTTTCCAACGGCACCTTTTATTTCGGCGGCCAGATTATGGTAGCGACGTAAAAATCGCGGAGAAAATTGTTGTGTAATTCCCAACATGTCATGAAGAACCAAAACCTGACCATCAACACCTCCTCCGGCGCCAATCCCTATTACTGGAATTTTTACCGATGCTGCAACGCGTTTCCCCAGGTCAGCAGGAATTTTCTCCAGTACAATGGCGTAACAACCCGCATTTTCGAGCAATTTTGCATCGCTTAGTAATTTTTCAGCTTCAGCCTCTTCTTTGGCGCGAACCGTATAAGTGCCGAATTTATGAATAGATTGCGGCATTAATCCCAAATGGCCCATCACCGGAATACCGGCAGAAAGAATACGTTTGACCGATTCGATCACTTCTTTTCCACCCTCCAGTTTCACCGAGTCGGCGGCCGTTTCTTTCATAATACGAATGGCAGAAATTAGTGCTTCGCGCGAATCGCCCTGGTAAGTTCCGAAGGGCATATCGACAACAACAAGTGCACGGCTAACTGCCCGCACTACTGATGCTCCATGGTAAATCATTTCGTTTAATGTGATGGGCAAAGTTGTTTCGTAACCGGCCATTACATTCGATGCCGAATCACCAACAAGAATAACATCGATACCGGCTTCATCAACCAGTTGGGCCATGCTATAATCGTACGATGTGAGCATGGATATTTTTTCGCCACGCAACTTCATCTCCGATAAACGATGCGTTGTAACTTTCCGAACTTCTTTATGAACTGACATTCTTTTCGTTTTTCGATTATTATTGCAAAACTAACCAAAGCTTTTGGTCTGCACAACTCGTTCTTATATCTACATAACAATAAAGTTAGTATTACGTTTAATTAAAGACAATATAGTTTGATATAAAATTGTTTCTTTACTTTGAATTCAAAATTGAATATTGCTTAAAATGATGATGAATATAACAATACGGTTTTCTTTAATTGTGATAATTTTACTCTTGGTTTCCACTGATTTTGTTGTTGCGCAAAATGGAAGTACAGATATTCTGTATTTCGAAAAAAAGGAGTTGAACAATGGTTTGGTATTTTATGAAAACAGCGAGCGGGAAGAGTTGCGAACCGATGTTTCGAAGTTTTACGAAGAACTGACTTTTGGATTGGGAGCATATCAATTTAAAAACAGCCACTGGAATTTTCTCGACTACAAACAGGATTTTTTAGAATTTAATTTTCAAGTTGGTCCTTTTTACGGAACAGGAAATTGGATGGACAGTATCTTTGTTGAAAATATAAAAGCCGACCAGTCGCAATTTGGAATTCGCACCAATGTTTCGGCGCATTATGCATCGCGTTATTATTACAATTCAAGAAATTATACCATTATTGAAGTGCGTGGATGGGCGAGATACGACTGGTATAAACAATATTCGGAAGGAACTTCCATCGATTCTAACGCAGTGGTAACCAATTTTGATGAACGTTACAATACAACCAAATTCAGATATGGTTTTGAAGCGCAAGCCGGCTGGGGCTGGGGACGATTAAATCCGATGAACAATTACATGTTGGCTCAGTATTTTATGGAAAAGTATTATGCGGGGCGTAACTTTTCGGAAGAGGAAATCAGGCAAGTGGCTACCGAGATTTACAAAATAAAAGGTCAGCGCGATATTTTTTCTGGTCACAATGCTGAAGTAGAAGCTCAGTTGGTTTCCGATTTTTTTAATGAGAAATTGATATTGGAAACACCTGATAATTTAGAGGAAGAATGGAAAATGGCAGAATTTATGCCGCGTTTGAATGGCAAAAGATTAGAAGTTGGTCCGTTTTTTAAATATTATAACCGCGAGCCCGATTTTATTTACGGTGGCTACATTAAATACGAAAATGCAAAATACAAGGGTGTTAAATGGAATCGGAATTTTGGGGCAACTTTAAAATACAATCGCTATAAAAAGCAAGATTGGGCAAACGCAGTGGTAAATATAGGTTGGTCGTATTTCCCCGATTTAAAACAGCAAATCGATTTTGGTGTAAAATATGTTCCGGGTGTTGAATTAAATAATTTTGAGGATGTCGAGAATTTTAATCACGGGCTAATTCCATATTTTGGTTATTTTTCGCAAATTAATGCAAAGTCGAGAGTTAATCTGGCACTTGCGTACCGTATTTCCGGCAACAAAAAATTAATGATTCCCGGACCTGAGTTTTCTTTGTCGGTTTATCGGAGTCGGTATTAAACCCGCAAGAATATTTTTTTCTTGTACATATAATAAAGCAGCAACCAAATAATTGCAAGTCCGCCAATAGTCAGAAGTAAATCACCGTTATCGCCCAGTGGTTTTGCCAGCCAGCCAAAAAAGAATTCCGAAATTCGGCTAACGTCAACAATGCGTGTAAACAAGTAGATAAAAATTGAATTCATTCCGATTATTCTGAAATAGAAAGCCCAGCCGCGAAATTTCCAATGGTCGATAACCAAATAGAAAAATGCCAAAAGAAGAAAACTAATTCCACCGGTTAACATGTTAAAAGTAGAAGTCCAGCATTTTTTAATAATTGGGTAAAAGCTCGAAAAAACCAATGCCAAAAGAATTAAACCTACTCCGGTTGCTGCCAAATAACCTATTTTTTGCCAGTCGCTTGTTTTTCTGAAGCGAAGTATATTTCCGGCAATTGTTCCCATCAAAGTAATCCCGGTTGCCGAAAGACTGCACATAATTCCTTCAGGATCGTAAACACCACCGTGCAGTCGTCCCGGTAATAACAGTTGGTCGATAAAACTGTTGATAGAACCTTCGGGTGTTAAAACCCCGGCGCCAAACCCCGGCACAGGAACCAACAACTGTAAAATCCCAAAACCGGTTAAAATTCCTATTAACCAAATAATACGACTTCTGAACGACTTAAAATAAATTACAATCAGTGCTGCGAAAAAATACCCGGTTCCAATTTGTCCTAAAACACTGGCAATTCGGCCATTCTCAAAACCTGACTGAAAAACGCCATTGTAAAGAATTCCTAATATGATCAGAATCACCAATCTTTTAAAAACTTTCCATAATAGTTTTTGTTTTGGCACATTTTGTTCAAGTTTTGCTTTTACCGAAAAAGGAATTGCCACTCCGGCAATAAACATAAACAGCGGAAATATAAGATCTTCAAAATGAAAACCTTCCCAAGCAACGTGGTGCATCTGAGTTTCCATCCATTCAATCCCTGTTATTTTCGAAAGTGCAATCGAAAGAATTCCACCACCGGTTATCCAGAACATATCAAATCCGCGGAGTGCATCTAATGAATGAAGTCTTTTTTGTGGTTCGGTTCGTAGTGGTTTAGTTGCCATGTCTTAGTCGATTTTAATTGGAGTTGAATTTAATAAACTTTATTAAGGCATTAATAAATTGGGATGTAATTTTTTATCCTTTTTTGTAAATGGGAAGATAAACTATTCAGAAACAGTGGTATTAGGGAATTTTATGATTCATTAGATTTATTTATTGTTGAGTTGGCATGGTGTTTGGGTAAAAAGAAAGCAACCAAAAAATATCAAAATCATGAAATTTTTTCTACTCCCTTTTGCATTTATTTTAATGAATCTTTTTTCTTTTGCCCAGTATGATAACTTTGATTTGTCGAAATATAAACTGCCGGATATTAAAAGGCATCAGTTGGATTTTGATTTTGGATTAAATAATAATTATTCTTCTTATGATAAAGAAGACGATAACGATTTGTCCAGATTTAAAATGGAGCAAAAATTGTCAGTCGGGTACGGGTATTTTTTAAACTCTCGAAAATCTCAGAAGAATTATAATGTAAATATTAGTAATAATCTTAAAACAGAAAAATTTAAAGGTTATGAAGATGAACCATATAGAAATGGAAATATTGACCTGAATCTGAATTTATACTTGAATAATTATTTCTATCTGAACGAAGATCAATGGTTTTTTCATTTTCAGCCAGTTTTAAATTTTTCTTATGACCAAGAAAATACCAAGTTGACAGATTTTGATAAAAAGAACTATTCTCCTTTTGAGTTTGGAGATGGTATTGCTTACCCCATTGTTGGTGTGGAATCTTACGATTGGTCGGTTTACATAAAACCTACATTGAATTTGGGATTTGGGTATGGACGAATTGAGCAGGTTGGAGATGTAAGGCATGCTATATACATTGTTGAAGAGTTGGCAAACAAAAACCGCATGAATAAAGTTCTTTCTGAAGATGAAATATTAGAACTTGCAATCAGAATATCGAAACTAAAAAATAAACGCTTTTTCGATTCTCGTTTAAGACAGATGTACGAACTACAAAGTCTTGATACATTCCTAATCGAATCGGGTGTTATCGATATTAGAGATGCTGTTTATTTTACCACGCTATCTGATATGTGGGGATATGGTGACCAAAACAGAAGTGCAGGGACTAGAATTAGTTTCGATATAAGTGGAGGCTTGGATCATAATTATGCAAAAGATTACGAGAAAAAATATGACACATACGAAATGCAATTTGCTGAAAATGAACTCAATTTCTCTACAAAATATCAGACACTGGCTGCGGTTGTGAACTTAGAATCCGTTAAGCCGATTGGTTTAAAGCTACAGCGTTATTTCAGTTTATCTTCAACTTACATTGATATTATCGATTACCGGCTTTCGGGATATGAAGACCATGCTGGAAGTTATTTGGATAACTGGCTTATTGTTAGTGCAAGTTATCAACTACAATGGTATCTGAATACACGGACTTCTGCCAAAGTAAATGTCAATCTTACCTATTCAGAATCAAATGAAGATGTTTATGATTCCAATTATAAGGCTTATAATAATGAATATTTAAAGGGAAGACTTCTTGGAAGTATCTATTATTATTTTTCCCCACGATTAAGGTTCACATTTAATTCACTAATTGAACAAAATTGGAATCTCTACAAATTCTCCAGCTACAATAAAACATTCAGTTTTTATTCTTCAATTGGAATGAGTTATGCCATTTTCTAAAACTTCCCATCATCGGAAACAATTCAACAGGTGACTATTTTTTTATTCCAATAGTCACCTGCAGAATCACCTAATCCTTATTTCAATATCCCGTATCTCTGTCTTTTTGTCACCAGAATTGACAGCATATTCTAAGCGGCAAGGCAATTATGTGTCAGTTTTTCACCAAAAATGCGCTGATTTTCAATGGCACAATCATTGATTATTGGCAAGCGTAAAATTTAGAATAACAATTATAAAAATATATAGTAATGGGAAAAATTATTGGAATTGACTTAGGAACCACAAACTCGTGCGTTTCAGTTATGGAGGGTAACGAGCCTGTCGTTATTCCCAATAGTGAAGGAAAAAGAACAACACCTTCGATTGTTGCATTTGTAGAAAATGGCGAACGTAAAGTGGGTGACCCTGCAAAACGTCAGGCAATTACCAATCCAACAAAAACGATTTCTTCGATCAAAAGATTCATGGGCGAAAATTTCGATGCCGTTTCGAAAGAAGTAGGTCGTGTTCCTTATAAAGTGGTTAAAGGCGACAACAACACGCCTCGTGTTTTAATCGACGATCGCAAATATTCTCCACAGGAAATCTCGGCAATGGTACTTCAGAAAATGAAAAAGACTGCTGAAGATTATTTGGGACAAGAAGTAACAGAGGCTGTAATTACGGTTCCTGCTTATTTTAGCGATTCGCAACGTCAGGCTACAAAAGAAGCTGGCGAGATCGCAGGTTTACAGGTTCGCAGAATTATTAACGAGCCAACTGCTGCATCGTTAGCATACGGAATGGATAAAATGGACAAGGACATGAAAATTGCCGTGTTCGACCTTGGTGGCGGTACTTTCGATATCTCGATTCTTGAATTGGGTGACGGAGTATTCGAAGTAAAATCTACCGATGGTGATACTCACCTTGGTGGTGACGATTTCGACCAGGTAATTATCGACTGGTTGGCAGACGAATTTAAAAATGACGAAGGCATCGATTTAAGAAAAGATCCGATGGCTTTGCAACGTTTAAAAGAAGCTGCTGAAAAAGCAAAAATCGAATTGTCGAGTTCTACTCAAACAGAAGTGAACTTGCCTTATATTATGCCAGTAGACGGAATTCCAAAACACTTGGTAAAAACCTTAACACGTTCAAAATTCGAGCAGTTGGCCGACAAATTGATCAACGCCACAATTGAGCCATGTAGAAAAGCATTAAAAAATGCAGGTCTTTCTGCGAGCGATATCGACGAAGTAATTTTGGTTGGTGGGTCAACACGTATTCCTTCAATTCAGGATAAAGTAAAAGACTTTTTTGGAAAAGAACCTTCGAAAGGAGTAAACCCCGACGAAGTAGTTGCAGTTGGTGCAGCAATTCAGGGAGGTGTTTTAACCGGTGAAGTAAAAGACGTTCTTCTTTTAGATGTTACTCCACTTTCTTTGGGAATTGAAACAATGGGTGGTGTAATGACAAAATTGATTGAGTCGAATACAACCATTCCGACAAAAAAATCGGAAACATTTACCACTGCAGCCGACAATCAGCCTTCTGTTGAAATTCACGTTCTTCAAGGCGAGCGTCCGATTGCATCGGGTAACAAAACAATTGGAAGATTCCATTTAGACGGAATTCCACCATCACCACGCGGTGTTCCACAAGTTGAAGTAACTTTGGATATCGATGCAAACGGTATTTTACATTTAAATGCAAAAGACAACGCAACCGGTAAATCGCAATCAATCCGTATCGAAGCTTCTTCTGGTTTATCGGATGACGAAATTAATAAAATGAAAGCTGAGGCCGAAGCAAACGCTGAAGCGGATAAACAAGCAAAAGAAACAGCTGACAAAATCAATCAGGCTGACAGTTTGATTTTCCAAACCGAAAAACAACTAAAAGAGTTTGGCGATAAACTTCCTGCAGATAAAAAAGGACCACTTGAAGCTGCGTTGAAAAAGCTGAAAGAAGCTCACGCCAGTAAAGATCTGGCTGCCATCGACACTGCTATGAACGAGTTGAATACAGTATTTCAGGCTGCTTCGCAAGAGATGTACAATGCTTCTCAAGCTGAAGGTGGTGCACAAGGGCCACAAGGCGGACCAGGTGCCGGACCACAAGATGGACCAACTGAAGGTCAATCTTCAGACGACGGTTCAGTAACTGATGTTGACTTCGAAGAAGTGAAATAGATATCGATATCAACCATAAACAAAAACGCAGTAAGTCTCAGATTTACTGCGTTTTTTGTTTCTACAAAACTATTAACGAAAGGTTTTTATTAATTATCAAAAGAAAACTTGAAACAATCTGTTATTGTAGTAATGGTTCTTGTTCTGAGTATTTTGCTGACTTAATGTTTGTCAGGAAACGACAAAACTTCAAGTTTAAAATGTTTAGCGTGTGCTGTTGGCGAATCTCCAGAAGCGATTGGGAAGCTTCTTTCTGAGAACTTTGTAGCACTCAATTTCCACTTTTGGGAGGGGCCTTTTTGCAAGAAAAGAATGTCTTGAGAATTGAACTGAAGTTGAATTTATGCCAGACTAAAGCAATTCAATCAAACAAAATTTTAAATATTTTGTTCCATAACCATACTAAGATAAAAGTTATTGTTATGAATGATTATGAAGAGTCGCGGAGAACGTTTTTAAATAAATTAGGATTAACATTGGGCACAGCCGTTGTTGCTACAACAAAACTATCGGCAGCTGTTTTGAACGATAAAATGGAGTTTGCATTAACAGGCGAACAACAGCAATTAATGACAGATTACGAAAAGTGGATGGACAAGTTTATTCCCGCAGTTAAAGCACAACGCAATGATTCAAACGATCAGCTTGCAAAAAACGATATTGTTTTGCTGAGTGAACAAGCGGAAAGTTGGCGACCTAAATTAATCGAATTTATGAAGGACGATAATTTTGCACGCTACTACATGACTGCTACCGAACGTCTGACAAAAGAAATATATTAGATACTGAGAATATATTTCAAGTTAATGTAAAGAATCTATAATTTGTTCTTCGTCAGTTATTTCTCCATTCGAGATTGTAATTGCATTTTCGATAAGGGCCAAATGCGAATAAGCTTGCGGGAAATTCCCAAGCATTCGTTTTGTTTCAAAATCTAAATCTTCACTAAAAAGTCCAAGGTGATTGGAATGGCCAATTAAGGAATTAAATTTTTCGATGGCTTCTTTTTTCCTCCCAATTTTGTACAAACTGTTGGTTAGCCAAAAAGAACAAATTGTAAACGACGATTTAGGTGTACCAAAATCATCTTCGTTTTTATAGCGGTACATTAATCCATTGTATTCCAGGTCTTTTTGAATTCCAAGAACCGTATCGATATAGCGTTGATCTTTGGCTGCGATAAAACCGTAGGGTTCCATTAGAAGTACAGAGGCATCCAAATCATCAGAACCATAAGCTTGTGCGTATGCATTTTTCTTTTCCGACCATGCATTTTTTTCAATGTCGGCTTTAATTTTGTCCCTTAATTTTACCCACTGTTTAATGTACATGTTGCGCTTTAAAAGTTTTGCAATTTTTACTGCACGGTCAACTCCAACCCAACAAAGTAATTTACTAAATGTAAAGTGTTTGTTTTCGCTTCGGATTTCCCAAATGCCACGATCTGGTTTTTTCCAGTTTTCTTCAACAACTTTAATCATGTTCCGAACAATGGTCCAAAGTTCTTCGCTGTGTTCCAGACTTACCGAAAAGAGCTCGAAATGCTGGTAGACGACATCCAGCAAAATGCCATA
>JBNKOT010000442.1:0-1657 GCA_050294855.1 Draconibacterium sp.
TAATTTTTTCAGGGTTCTTAATAAGGGAGTTACCAACAAGCGAACGGCTCTTCCATGCATTTTTTCTTCGTCCGTTCTGAAGTAATATCCTTTACAATATTTGAAGTTAAAAGACGGGTCGGCCACTGGGTAAATCAATCGGGCCAGCATTTCGCGATTGTAGGTAATAATATCGGCATCGTGCAATGCAATGGCTTCCGATTTTCCGGATGCAATCATATAACCAAAACAAAACCAAACATTTCGTCCTTTTCCGGGTACCGATGTTTCGATATTTTTCGATGCCAGTTTTTCTTTGAATTGCTGCATTTTGGGGCCGTCGTTCCAAAGTACGCGATGATGTTGTGGCAACTCATCAAAATATTCCAGCGCATTTTTATATTGATATTCGTCGGCTTTGTCGAGTCCGATCACAATTTCGGAAACATAAGGAATGTCTTTTAAAATATTTACAATGTCTTTTAATGCAGGTCTCGATAATTCGGAATACAACGATGGAATAATTAATCCAATTGGACGCTGGATACTGAATTTTTTTAATTTTTGTTCCAGCTCTTCGTAAGGTCTTGCACGCAAATTATGCAGCGTGGCAACAAATCCATTTTGATAAAAATCTCCCATTTTATTATTTTTTTTGCAGTAAAAGTGTTTTCTTAAAGATAAGTAAACAAAAGGATTCTGCTTATTTTTTTTAAAGTTTGATTACAGTATTTAACGCTAATAAATTATTTGCTTCATCCAACTGTCCCAGGGGCTCGCGACATCTCCCTGAATTTCAGGGGAGAACATATAAAATCACAAGGCAAAACCTCGAGGAATAATTAAAGCGTTCGCATAAACATATTTAAAATCAATGGTTTTAATTTTTCAACAATAATTTTGTGATCGAGGTTTTTCTTGAGCACTTCCAAATTGTGATAAACTACCTCGTTACTGTATTTCTTGTCGGTAAGTAAACGGTAGGCCGAATCTACTAAGTCGGGTGTAATTCCTCCACCGTCGATCGCCGGTAAAATAAAACCGAATTTCTCTATTTCTTCTTTGTAAATTTCGTATTTGTTGATCACTGCCGGAAGTCCCAGCGAAATCATTTCGAGCAGATTATTTCCAAAACCTTCAACATCGCTAAAATATGTTCCCACGCCACCGTGTGCTGCAATAATCGACGGAACTTCGGCAAACTTATAATACTTTTTATCGACAATAATATCGCGGTGAGAAAGGATGTTTTTTTCACCAAAAATAAGCAGAACATTACTTTCCGGATTTTTCAGTTTTAATGCTTCGAAATGATCGGAAAGTGTTTGCAGGTAGGCATTTTGTTCGTCGCCCGAATGTCCGCTAACAATTAGCGCCACACATTTTTTGATGTTGTTTTGTTTGTATTTATTTTCAAGTTTGAATGCCAGATCGATGGCGAGTTCGATTTTTTTACGCGGAACAACGCGGGTGTGTTGTAATAAAAGTGCCGTCTCGTCAAGCGAGAATCCCAGCTTTTCAATGGCGCTATTCAAACCAATGTCTTTAAAAAACGAGTCGTTATAGTTGTCTTGAGGAGGTGCAAGATAAACACTGTTCTCATCTTTCAAATGTTCCCATTCCCAAGGAATATCGCTGGTATTGGGTACAACAGTTGTTCGTTGGGCAATAAATTTAT
>JBNKOT010000443.1:0-14574 GCA_050294855.1 Draconibacterium sp.
ATTAAATCATTCAGGTTTTCGTTTGAGCTTATTGAAATTCCGTATTGTCTTTCAATTTCTTTTATGACCTCTTTGAACGGAGCTGCAGTATATAGAAACTGGTTAAATCTCCATGAAGTCGTATTTTCAGGTATTACATTATCATTTCGTTTAAATACTTTTCCTGATTTAATAATTACCTCCTGATTTGGATTTAAAATAACAGATTCCTTACTGCTTGCTTCAACACCAACTTTACCGGTTAGACACAAAACCCGATAAGTTTCATCGCGAGAATAAACATTAAAAGATGTACCAAGAACAGAAGTCTCGCCTAATTGTGATTCAACTGTAAACTTTTTGCCCTTTTGAACCTCAAAAAAACCTTCTCCTTCAAATTCCACATTTCTGGCAACCGCCCATCTGTAGGGGTGAAATTTTATCGACGATTCGGCGTTCATCTCAACGGTTGAACCATCAGGTAACGAAGCGGTTAAATGTGTTCCGGCAGGGCTGTAAAACGATTCGGTATAAAACCAACCAAAAGAACCAATACCAATCAATAATAAAAAAGAAGCTGCTATACTTAGTTTAAGAATGTGTTGCTTAAAATTGACTTTTTTAACCTTGGTTTCCTGGAACAATTCGTCAAAATTATGTTCCCAGATTAACTCTTTACTTTTGCTCCACTCAACTTTTGCTCCCGAAAATAGTCTTATCGTTTCGGAGCTTATTTGTTCTATGTTATTTATCTGTTCCATTTTAATCGTTTGCTATTAGTGAAGTTCGTAAAAAACCTAAAGCATATTTCATTCTTTTTTCAACTGCTTTTACACTTAAATCGAGTCTTTCTGCAATTTCCTTGTACATCAGTCCATCTATTCGGCTCATAAGAAATACGGCTCTTTGTTTCTCCGGCATTTTAAGTATTAAAGCTTCATACTTTTCCTTTAATTGTTCAAAGGATAAAATATCTTCCGGTGAATAATCCTGTTCTTCGAATGAAATATTTTGAAACAGAAGTTTCGTTCTTTTCTGATGGTGAAAATTATTAATGAATAAATCGGAAGCCATTTTAAAAAGTAGTCCTCTAACCTGGCTTAGCCTGATTTTATCTTTCTTCTCCCATAATTTCAAAAAACATTCTTGCGTAATATCAACAGCAAGTTCTTCGTCTCCACACCGATAGAATAGATAACCGCGAACTTCATCAAAGTTTTGGTCGAATATTTCTTTAAATTCTTCTTTTGTCAATGTGGTTCTTTTCTTTATTCTTAAATACTATTGATTGAATTGTTTTGGCTCATCAAAAACAAGCCAAAACAATTCAAAATAATTTATCCGTTGCCATGTCCTTGTCCCATGCCCGTTCCATGGCCAGTACCTGTTGAGCTCCCTTGCCCCATTCCAGTACCGGAGGATGTTCCTTGTCCCATACCAGTTCCGTGCTGTTGTCCGTTAGAATTTCCCATTCCCATTCCACTATTCTGGTAATTTGAGCAATGGTCGTTTTCGGAAAGAATAATTTCTACGGATTCTTCTCCATCTTTTGAAAGAAGAGCAATATCATCACATTCACCATTACCATAATCCAATGTAGCAATTACAGTTCCTGCTTGCGATAATTCAATAATTCCTTGTGAGAAATATCTGCAATTACTTGATTTTATTAGTGGCTCTATAATATCCTTTCTATAAACCGTTTCTGTTCCGTTTTCGATAACCGTGTTGATAACGTGTCCAGTAACTTTCATTACATCGTCTGTTTGGTCTAAATTGGTCTCACTTCCTTCCATCCATTCTCTTACAATCTCCGATTCGCGATGTATTGTTGTTCCATCTGGCATGGTTATCATTAAATCTTCTGAAATCATATGATTACGTCCATTTTGATAGTCGCCGGATATATACATGTTTGTCATTCCTGTAATGCTCATCGAATCAACAGAAAAACCTTCATAGGTAATTTTCCTCATAAATCCATCTCCATTTGGTTCTTCCGAAGTATTGATAATCATAGAACCACTCATAACTCTTCCATTATTGAGCTGAGTACCCATTCCATAATTCATAACTAAGGAATCAGGATGCTGACCTTGTTGACCATGCATTGTAAAATTGGGATGTTGCCCCATGCTGTAATGCATCGAATTGTTCCAATCCCAATTCATGTCACCGCCATTCATTCCACCATTATGGATTCCGCCACCATTCATTCCTCCATTGTGCATTCCACCGCCATACATTTCGGTCATCATACTTTCGGCACCAATAAAAAAGTCGCTTTCGAAGTTTATATCTGCCATTGCATTATCGACCGAAATTTCATTGACCATAATTTGTGCTGATTTTTCACTTAATAATTCGGATTGAACAAATAAGTCCTGGTCTTTCTGACAGGAAATAACAAATACTGAAAGTACTACTACAATAATTCCAACTAATTTTTTCATGATTTTAATTTTATGTTTTATCATTCTTTACTAGTAGTCCCAATAACTTGGACCCGACCCTACCTTTTTTACAATAATTTCTAACTTTTATTTTAGTTTGATAAGTTGATAGAAGACGAATGGAAGAATTAGCTGGCAATATTAATCCTGAGAGGTGCATACGAGTATGGCTTAAAGAAATTTTGAACTAATAATTTATACTGATTTTGCTGATTTAATCTCTTTTAAAAAAAGCAATGGGCGAGTTACAGCTCACCCATTACAAATCTTTAGTAATGAAATATATCTATTATATACTTCCTAATTAAATAACAGCCAAACAACAATTAATGTTTGTGTCCAGCATGGGGGTCAGCTTTTTCTGCTGTTCTGTCGTACTTGCAACAGCTGGGAAGTTCATTATAAACTTCATCTTTTGCTTTGTGCATTTCTGTGTCATGCCCAACTTTTGCAACTGCCATTTGTACTTTGTGGACGTCTGTTTTTGAATCATCAAAAACGACTTCCAACTTTTTAGTTTCTTTGTCCCAATCGGCTTTAGAAACTCCATCAACTGACAATGCTGCTTTTTCGATGCGTTTTTCACACATTCCGCAATTGCCTTTTACTTCAAACTTTTTGGTTTTGTTACCTGCAAAAACCATAAATGTTCCAAAAACGAACATTACTACTAAACTTAAAACTTTTGTTTTCATTTTTCTAATTTTAAAAATTATACATTAATTGTGATTGTATTTAACTTGTTCTTTTGTCTCTTGTTAAAGATGACCTGTTGTATTTACAGCATCCTGGCAATTCTTATTTGCCACCACAGCAAGAGTTGGATGTTGCACTCTTGTCATCAGAACATTCAGTTGTTTTCTCATGACTGCATTCAGAACTATCTCCATGGTTCATTTGCGTTTTGTTTTCATCTCGCTGATACTGACAGCAACCCGGTAAATCTGAATATTTTTTATCACTGGCACTAAACAATTCTGTATCGTGTCCTGCCATTGCTACAGAAGTTTGTATCTTTTTTGAGCTTGTTTTTTTCGCATTAAAACTTACTTCAAGATTCTGTGATTCCTCGTCCCATTTTGCCGTTTCAACACCTTCAACCGAAGTTGCAGCATTTTCGATGCGCTTTTCACACATTCCACATTTTCCTTTTACTTGAAATTTCTCTGTCTTGTTTTTTGCAGATACTACCATTGAGCCAAATAGGAAAATGGCTACTAAACCAAAAATTCTTTTTTTCATCTTCTAATTTTTAATTATTACACAATTCAAATCTTTTATTTTGCTTAATAGTGAATTCGTCACGGTTGTTCGATATTGTTCTCCGCTATATATTTATCGTAGTTATTGTAGGTTTTAAAAAATAACACCCTTCCCTTTTTTGTCGGATTTTGCACGACAACAGCATCAGCTTTGTTTATTTTTTCCTTAGAGAATGGGTCTGTTGCATAACGAATATCATTCAAATTATTGTTTAATTTTGCTTCACACTTGCTACAACATGCCCAATATGTTTTGCCTTCAATTTTTACAGGGTGTATTACTTTGAATTTTATTTCATCGCCAGCCATACAAACTTTGTTAACCGCTAACTCCTGATTGTATAGCTCATTTAAAGAGTTTTGATTACTTTGGTATTTAATAGCTGGAATACCATAATATGCAAGCAGTGCAAAGAACAATACGGAAGCTACAATTATCAAAACCCTCTTTTCGCTTTTTGACCAAAGTGATTTGACCTTTTCTTTATCTTTCCTACTTAATTTTTTTATTTGTTTATTCATTTCTGTATGGTAAATTGATTTATAACAGCTTTGTTCTTTGATTTACATATTAAAGTACATTGACATTCATGCTGTTATTTGTTAAAGCCAAAAATGAGATGTATTTCTTTTTTCAAGTGCGTTAAGTGCTTTTGATAATTTCTCTTTAATATCTAACGCAATTGGTTTTAATGCTTTGTTCTTCACCGCTTGCATCGATTTTAATGGATTGATAGCCGCAACTTCAATAACATCTTTATCAATTTCCTGAATGATTATATTACATGGTAACATTGTCCCAATCTTATCTTCCATCTTTAAAGCTTCGTAGGCAAATGGTGGATTACAAGCTCCCAGAATTTTATATTTCCGAAATTCAACATTCAATTTTTCATGAAGTTTTTCTTGAATATCAATTACTGTCAGAATCCCAAATCCTTCATCTTGTAATACTTTAATTAAGGCATTTTCAACGTTTATAAATACACCCTTTACTGTTTTACTTATATAATAACTCATGACTTTCTGTTTTAAATATTTCTTAATCTCAAAGCATTAACAATAACCGAAACCGAGCTAAAACTCATTGCAGCTGCTGCAATTATAGGGCTTAGCAGAATACCAAAGAATGGGAATAATATACCTGCCGCAACAGGTACGCCAAGAGCGTTATATACAAAAGCAAAAAACAGGTTTTGTTTGATGTTCCGCATCACTTTTATACTTAAATCGCGGGCTCTAACAATACCCGTCAGGTCGCCTTTTACCAGCGTAATTTCGGCACTTTGCATGGCAATGTCGGTGCCGGTTCCCATTGCAATTCCAACGTTGGCCTGTTCGAGTGCCGGGGCATCATTAATTCCGTCGCCGGCCATTGCAACAACATATCCCTGTTCTTGCAGTTCTTTTACCTTTTTGTATTTATCATCAGGCAAGCAGTCGGCTTGGAAGCCGTCAAGTTTAAGCTCGTTGGCAACAGCTTTGGCTGTGTATTTATTATCGCCAGTGAGCATGTGTACTTTTATGCCCATTTTTTGCAACTCATGAATGGCCTTCGTCGAGCTTTCTTTGATTTTATCAGAAACAGTCACAACCCCTTCCACCTTTTGCTCAATAATCAGGAACATCACTGTCTGGGCTTTCAACTGCCACTCTTTGACAATATCTTTATCACCTTCACTAAGACTTGTCTGAAATTCATCCACTAATTTTTCGTTTCCCAAACCAATCTTTTTCTCGTTATAAATGGCCTTAACCCCTTTGCCTGTAACCGATTCAAATTTGTCCATTTTTATCAGCCCAATGTTTTTTCCCTTTGCCCCTTTCACAATGGCATCGGCAAGCGGGTGCTCGCTGTTGGCGTCAATTGAGGCAGCCAGTTTCAAAATTTCATCATCAGATAATGAACCAAAAGATTTATAGTTTTCAAGGCTGGGTTTTCCTTCGGTCAAAGTACCTGTTTTGTCAACGATAAGTATATCCACTTTATTCATTTCCTCAATGGCACGGGCATCTTTAACAAGAACTCCTGATTGAGCGCCACGTCCGGTTCCAACCATAATAGACATTGGCGTGGCAAGCCCCAAAGCACAAGGGCAGGCTATTATGAGGACTGCAACAGCATTTACAAAGGCGTAAACATAGGATGGTTCCGGTCCCCATATTGCCCAAACTGCAAATGTGAGTAGAGCAATGGAGATGACAATTTGAACAAAGTATTTAGCAACAGTATCAGCCAATTTCTGAATGGGTGCTCGCGAACGGCTCGCGGTGTTTACCATCTCAATAATTTGAGCCAGTAAAGTATCGCTCCCCACTTTTTCGGCTTTCATTTCAAAAACGGTTTTTCCGTTGATAGTTCCTCCTGTAACTTTATCACCTTCCAATTTTTCAGCAGGAATGGGTTCGCCGGTAATCATACTTTCGTCAATTACTGCTTCTCCTTTATAAATACTCCCGTCAACCGGAATTTTTTCACCGGGTTTTACTTTTAAAACATCACCTTGTTTTACTTCTTCCAGCGGAATTTCAAACTCCTCGCCATTGCGAATTATGCGGGCGATGGGTGGAACCAGTCCAAGTAAAGCTTTAATTGCCGAATTGGTTTTACTGTGGGCGCGCAGCTCAAGTACCTGACCCAGTATAACAAGTGTTAAAATTACCGCAGCTGCTTCAAAGTAAAGATGTACATTTCCACTTTCATCTGTAAACTGAGTGGGAAAAGCTGATGGCAGCAAAAGAGCAAATACACTAAAAAGATAGGCAGCTCCTACTCCGATTGAAATGAGTGTCCACATATTTGGCGAACGTCTAAGAATAGAGTTCCAACCCCTTTTAAAAAATTCACCACTACTATAAAACACTACGGGTGTAGCAAGTATAAATTCAATCCATCCCCAGGTTTTTGCGGAAGCAATATTTTCGAGATTTAAAAAGCTGAAAAATTCGGACATGGCAATTACAAATACCGGAATACTAAAAGCCAGTGCAATCCAAAATTTCTTACTCATTTTTTTATACGCCAACAATTCTTCGCTATCCGTTTCTCCTTTTTCAGGAACTAAGTCCATCCCACATTTTGGGCAAGCTCCCGGTTTATCCTGTTTTATTTCAGGATGCATTGGACAAGTATAGATTGTTCCTGAACTTTTAACTACCTGCTCTTTTACAAGGTGCATTCCACATGCCGGACAGTCACCTGGCGTATGATATACTTTATCGCCCTCGCAGTGCATTGGACAATAATAGTTTCCATCTTCATTTTTATGATGGTGATTTTCTCCCTGATGTTCTTTATTTTGAATGTGTTTATGCTCGATATTCTTTGTAGAGCCATTCTCCAATTTGGCAACCAAATGCATATTACAAACAGGGCAACTTCCGGGTTTATCGTATGTTTTATTTCCTTCACATTTCATTGGACATAGGTAAACCTCTTTCTCATTCGAATCTTCTTTATGATGCATATGTCCATTATCTCCACAGCAAGAAGAAACAGGTTCGGGTTTATCCGAAATGATATGTTTATGACCGTTTTTTGATTCTATTGTTTTCCTGTTTTTCATGATAAATAGTTTTTATTGTTTATACCATTTCAAAAATACTATCTGCTGTTATTTAGCTTGTTATATAATTTCTTGAAAGAGTTATAAAATTCTTTTATTTATAAACATATTTAGTTAATCTTCGTTTTTACGACTCTTTATGCAAGTCATTCTTTTTGTAGGTTGATATTCTAAAACAGAATTTCTGAAACTCCTATTTTTTTATCCATCTTACATGCCGGACGAAATAATTCTCGTAGTTCCCCTTCGATAATAATTCTACTTTTTTGATTTAAAAAAATAGTGTAATGAGCAAAAAATATTAATTGACCGTTGCAATTTTTTATCCAACATTTTTTTTGGTCATGGTTTTCAATTCGTGTTCTCAATTTTAAACTTTCGCCAATGTCTATCAAGAAATATTCCATATCAGTTTTACATACAATAGCATATATTCCTGACTTATTTCTGAGCTTGCCAATTGATGTAATTGGTCCGGTAAATGAATATTTTCCTAATTTTATTGACATGATATTTAATTCTCTATTTCATAATCATTAGTTGTCAGGCGAATTATTCCAAACTGTCCCGTATTGAATTCAAATAATTTACAAGTTCTTTTTTACCATTTTGCGATAAAATAGCATCGCGATGAATGAATGTGTATGATGCCATTGGCATTTTGTTTTTTTCAATCTGGCTTATCATCGATTTTAATTTGCTTTTTTGTCTTCGTTTCGAATAAGTTCCAAATTCACTGAAATTTAATTCGCCTTTCCCTTTTTTGATATGGCTTTCTAAAAACCAGCCAACCGGCTGGACACTGCTGTACCATGGATAGTTGGTATTATTGCTATGGCAATTGTAACACGATGTATTCAAAAGTGTAGCAATATTTTCAGGAATATTGTATGTTCTTACAAAGTCTGCAGAAGTTACATCCGAATTTTGATTTGCTCTGGTGGAAATAAATTGAATTCCCACAAAAACAATCAAAAATATTACTAAACCTATTTGAATTAATCGTTTCATTTAATAGTAATTTCTTGTTGAACACTTCCGCATTTTAACATCTTACTACCGTAAAAAGGATTCTTTACCTCACTCGATGCGCTCAACCACATTGCACCTTCTCCGTTATTAAACATGGGACAAAATGTTTGGTATAAGCTCTGGTCCGCCCCGCTTATTACAATCAAATCTTTTATGTCGGCGCTTAAAACTTCAAGATGCTCTCTCTGGTGTCCAATATTGCTACCGTTTTCAGAAATATGTTCAGCTTGCTCGTTTGCATTCTCAATAATTTCGGACAACTCGTTTTGCTGAGATTTTGCTTGAGCCGAAATATCGAATTTTGAAAAGGCATCATTTAAAGACTTTGCAACGCTTGCAGCTTTTTTGCTGTTGTCCTCTACCAGGGCATTTTTTAATTCCAGATAATTGGCAATAATAGCAGATGTCGATTTAGAATGTTTAACTTCTAACGACGATGACGCTTTTGTTTCAGCAGGCTTTTTCGATTCCACTTTGGAATGACTGTGGCCTGAATGATTGTGTTGTGCTTTTGCTCCCCAGCTTACCATAGCCAGTAAGAGAATAATAGTTGTTATTTTCATTGTATTTAATTTTTAAAATTTTTGTACGTTTTTTTAGTAACATTCATCTATAAAATGTCACTCTTTGTTTGTTCATACTGTTCTTTGTTAATCTCTCCTCGTGCATACCTTTTCTTGAGTATATCGAATGCAGATATGCCGGATTTATTTGGGTAATTACTTTTATTGATAGCTCTTGGAATAGCCCAAATAATAATGAATAATATAAATAGTCCAATTATCCAGCCAACACCCATTCCTAATCCCATTCCATTAAAACCTTGCATAATAATTCTCCTTTCTTATTTAAAATTTCATTTTTTACTTTGAGTTAATTTATTTTAACGAGGCAATAACCCGTTTAAGTTTCTCATTAATTTCTGTTGCTATTCCTGCAAGTTCAGAGTTTTCAACTCCCATCATCGAAGCAATTGGATTAACGGCTGCAACTTCAATTTCGTTATTTTCCCATTCCTGAATAATTACGTTGCAGGGGAGCATAGTTCCGATTTTGTCTTCTTTTTGCAGCGCTTTGTATGCATACGCTGGATTGCAAGCCCCAAGTATTTTGTATTTCCTGAATTCAATATTTAGTTTGTCTTTCAATTTTTCCTGGATATCGATTTGTGTCAATACTCCAAAACCTTCCTTTTTTAATGCTTCAGTAGCTTGTTCTTCAGCATTTTCGAAACTTGTTTTTATTTTTTTGTTTATGTAGTATTCCATCTTTTAACATTTTTAAATTTCTGAGTTAGAAAAATCCTCTCAAAGTAGATTATTCATGCTCACTTTGCTTTTTATTAATGCTTATGGGTTGAATGGTTGTTGTCATTGTCCTTTGTTTGGTGCATTTTTTCTAAACCCATTTTTTCAGTTTCGACCATTTTTGTTTTAATGGATTTCATCATTTCGGGGTTGCTTTTCATCATCCCCATCATATCGCCGTGTTGCATATTATGATTGGTTGATGAAGTTTCCATCCCTCCATTTTCTTTCATTCCTATCATTTGTGAGTTACTGTTTTGCATCATCATCATGGCGTGTTCGTTTCCCTTCATGGCGGTCATAAATTCCATCATTAATTGATGGTCGCCTAAAATAGTGTTGAATACTTCGTTTTTTGTTTCCGGTTTATTAAGTAGCGCTTTAACCGAAATGTTTTGACTGTAGCCGTTTACCGTTAATAGTAAAACTGCTACAAAAATTGTTGTTATTGTTTTCATTGTATTTATTTTAAATGTTTAATTTGTAATGCATTTCTTCAATAAGTAAAATCTATTTTAGCAGCAACCATGGTTATGTTTATGATGGTCGTGTGAACTTTTATTGTTCACCGGGGCCAGTTTCATGTTGCACTTCGGGCAATTGCCAGTAACATCATAAATTTTTTCTCCTTCACATTTCATTGGGCATTGATAATCTGTTTTGGTTTGAACCTCAACTCCAAGTTGATGAGAATGCTCGTTGACACCCTTGACACCGAACCCTGCGAATATTTCTTTTAAACTTTTCATGATAGATACTTTTAATGTTTTTAAAGTAATTCAAAGATACAGCATGCTTACAGTGAGAATGTTATACAATTCATTGATTGATTTACATTATTCTCAGATTGTCAGACATTATCGATTGATTTTCGTTTTTGTTCACCTAACTTTTTAAAATACGAAGGCGTAAAACCAGTATTTTTTTTGAATTGGCCTGATAAATGTGCCACGCTACTGTATCCCATTTCGTAAGCAATTTCGCTAAGTGTTTTTTCGTCGTAAACAAGTAACTCTTTTACCCGCTCAACTTTTAGGTTTATCATGTAATGTTCAATTGTTACATTTTCAACCGATGAAAAAAGAGTACTTAGATAGTTATAATCCTTTCGCATTTTTGAAGAAAGATGAGTGGAAAAGTTCACCCTGATATTACTTGTGCTATTATACACATAGTCTATAGTAATAGTTTTTATTTGTTCAATAAGCTGAACAGCATAACTATTTATAATTTCAAAACCTGCCCAATTTAAATTCTTTGTAAGCTGTTCAAGCTGACTATCAGAAATACTCTGTTCAACCGTAACCTTCCCAAGTAGAACTTTTATTTCATTAAATCCTATATTCTTGAAAATTTGCTCAACTACCATTATGCAGCGATTGCATACCATGTTTTTGATATAAATAGTGTTAGCTTTTGTTGATGTATATTTTTTATCTGAGCACATTTATATTTCTTTTTACTTAAGGTTGTTTATAATATATCTCTTTATTGCAAGCACAGCTTTTGCCCCTTCACCTGAGGCAATTATTATCCGTTTTCCAAAAACATTTGTAACATCTCCTGCGGCAAAAATTCCCGGATAACTAGTGGAACAATCCTGATTAATTAGAATTTCTCCTTTATCATTTAAATCAACTTGGTTAGTAACCAATGAAGTGTCAGGTTTTAGTCCAATAGCTATTTGTACACCTGAAACAGAAATCAATTCAGAGACTTTTTCTCCTTTTTTTCGAATGGAAATGCCAGTAAGAATTTTATCTCCGATAAATTTCTCGACTTTATATTCTTCAAAAATCTCAACAGTCTTTAACTTTCTAATTCTTTCGATAATCGTTGCATCTCCTGTTAAAACGGTATCGGATATTAGATATATCTTATTTGAGATTTTGTGTAAATCTTCTACCATTTGCAAGGCTGAATTACCGCCACCTATAATTGCTACTTCGTTATCTTGTAAATAGGAAACATCTTGAATACTACCATAGAATATTCCTTTTCTTTGAAAATCAGATTCACCCGGAATATTCAATTTCCTACGTCTCATTCCGGTTGCTAACAAAATTGTTTTTGCTTTAAATTTTTCAGAATCGGCAATGGTTACAACAAAGTTTTTATCATCCGCTTGTTCTACTATTTCTACTTCATTTAGTAAATGGTCGATATAATGTGAATTTACCAGCTGGTAGTGGAATTTCTCAATTAACTCAGGACCGGTGATAAAATCGAATCCCATGTAATTTTCGATTTTGGTGCTGTCAATTGCCTGTCCTCCCAGTTCTTTTGAAATTAAAAAAGCATTTAACTTTAAAATGGATGCATAAACACCTGCCGTTAATCCGGCTGGTCCTCCACCAATAATTATTAAATCATAGGTTTCCAATTTTTCGTCCACCCTATTTAACCTCTTTTGCTCAAACTTTTCTTTACAACCTTCAGAACAAAAGAAGTATTCCGTATTTTTCAACTTTAAGGCAAATGAAGTCTTCTTTTCAACCACCATATTGCAAATTGGGTCAATAATATTTTTTTCTTCAGATTTCATATGCGTTAATATTTAAACTTATCTCTTCAATTGTTACCAGATTTTATCGCACCAAACATTACAAATTTTTCTTCTTAAAATTGGAAATATTGTAAAACGCTGCAATGCAAGCTCCAATTAGCCAACTGAAGATGAATGTTTCTGTTATTCCCATTAAAACTTCCCACCAGGAAATTTTCATTCTGACGATTGAACTTACATCCAGTCCGTGTAAAATGCTGTTAAAAAATTGAATCGTTCCTTCCCGGCCAACCGTTACCATTACAATAACGCAACCCGCGTACAACATTGCACCAGTAATTCCAAATGCAAACCCCAATCTTTTGATATTAATTTTATTCATGATTTTCTGTATTTTTAGTTTTACTATTCGAATGTTGACTATGACTATTCCCGTGTTTATGTCCGTGCGTTGGCATAAATAAATGAACCATAAATAAGGCTGCGATAAAAATTAAAACAGAAACACGGTCGTTTATTCCCAATGCAGGTGCAATGAATATTAAAAGAAGAGGCAATGCACATACGGCTATCATCCATAAATCATTAGTTTTTAATTTCATTGTTTAAAGTTTTTAATTATAATCTTTTCGAATAATTACACGGTCGCCTTTATCATATGTGAAATAGCTCCACATCCAGTTAATAGCAATTACCACTTTATTTCGAACACCAATAATGCTCATTAAATGCACTGCCGACCAAACTATCCATGCAAAAAAACCGCTAAACGTTAATCCGTAAATGTGTGCAACTGCCTTTTTTTTGCCAATGGTTGCCAGCGAACCTTTATCGTGGTAAACGAATGGTTTTATTGGTTTTGCACTTAATTGGCGAAGAATGTTAAGCGCCAGATTTTTCCCTTGCTGAATAGCGGGTTGTGCAACCATTGGATGTCCGTCTGGATAATCTTCGGTATTCATTTGGGCCACATCACCAATGGCAAAAACATTTTCCAAATTGGGAATACGATTAAACTCATCGACACCGATTCGTGACATGGTTTTAGTAAGTGATTCAGGAATTCCGTCAAAGGTCACTGCTTTTACTCCTGCTGTCCAAATAAATGTTGCTGCCCCGAAAGTTTCGCCATTACTTAGTTCAACATTTGTCCCGTCATACGATTTTACCAGTGTATTGAGGCGCACATCAACCTGCATTTTACTCAGATACTTAAAGGTTTTAGTGGAAAGGTTTTCTGGCATTGCTGCCAACAAACTTCCGGTACCTTCAAGCAAGGTAATTTTCATTCCCGAATCTTTTAATTCGGGATAATCTTTAGGAAGTACATATTTTCTGAATTCGGCAAGAGCGCCTGCCATTTCGATTCCCGCTGGCCCTCCACCTACAATGGCAACGCTGGCCAGTTGTTTTTTATCGGTATCAACACATGAAATGGCAGCTCTTTCGAGATTTTGTAAAAGCCTGCTTCTGATGTCAAGAGCGTTTACAACTGATTTTAATCCGGTACTGTATTTTCTGAAATTTTGGTTTCCAAAAAAATTGTTTGCACTTCCACCGGCAATTACCAGGTAATCGTATTTTATTTCACCAATGCTGGTAATTACCCTTTTATTTTCGGTGTCGATTTGGCTAACTCCTGCCATTCTGAAAATTACATTTTTGTAATTCCTGAATATCTTACGGAAAGGAAAAACAATACTGTCGGGTGGAGTACCGCTTGTAGCCACCTGGTATAACAAAGGCAAAAACTGGTGATGGTTATTTTTATCGAACAAAATAACCTGAACCGGTTTATTTTTAAGATGACGTATCAACGACAATCCGGCAAATCCTCCTCCAATTACCACCACACGTGGTTTCCTGTTAGAAGGAATACAGATTTTCCCTGTTTCCAAACAATTTTTATCCTGACAGTATTTATCCATTTTTTTACAGTTTAAATGGCTAAGAATCCCTTTTCATCTGTTCTCACCTTGTAAACTTCGTTAACAGGTGAAACCATAATCATTCCGTCGCCACTATAACCAGTCCTGGCATTTTCCCGTATAATTCCTACAACCGCTTTGATATGTTCTTCGGCCACCAAAATCTCAAGTTTTATTACACGGTAAGCATCGGCAAAAGGGTATTTGTCGCTAATGTGTTGTTTTTCGTGGTCAGAATACTGGCCAGTACCTTCACACTGAACAAAAGTCATACAGCAGTAACCGGCTTGATTCAATGCTTTGTATACATTTTCAGCCATTCGGAATCTTATATAAGCTTTAATTAATTTCATCTCTTTAAGTTTTAAATTTTATGTTCTTTATTTTTCCGGACAATCCACTAAATCTTTTAAGTCACATTTAGCACATGCTTCATCCTTTTCTACTGTTTTGTCACTATCAAGAGAACAGGAATGAGTTGTAAATTCAGCATTCTTATCAAAAAGTAACTTTACTCCAAGTGCCAGCATTACAATTGCCA
>JBNKOT010000444.1:0-6040 GCA_050294855.1 Draconibacterium sp.
TAGCATTTACTTTTGCAAGCGTATAAATATTGTTTTCGAAATAAGGCCCGTAAACATCGTTTACTTTTGCACCCTCATCGAAAACCCAGGTTCCAATATTTGCAGGAAGAGTTTCCTTTTTATTCCAGTTGGCAACAAAACTCTGATCCGAATTTGAATTTACAAACTGAATGTTGTCTTCGGCATTTGCAAAATCGCTTTTAATATCGTTGATCCAGTTTTCTGCATCGGTGAAATCGCTGGCAGAAGGTTTGACAGCGTAAGTGATGTATTCTATTTTACGCTCCTTCTCCTGTTCATATTCGTCTTTATGTTCGTTGTAATATGCCTTTAAATCGCTATCGTTAACCTTTACCAAACTATCGGCAACCGTACTGTGACTCAAAGCAATATAATCGAAGTTAATTCTTTTGTTTGCAGCAGTAATACTTTGTTGTGCTTCTACGCCGGTTACGTATAAACCTTTACCAACCATGCCGGCATATTTGGTTTGTGTACGTTCTTCAACGATTTGATTTTCCAGGTACAACCAATAATTTCTTTGCTCGGGAGCAACCCCGGTTTCAAGACTTTTCAGAAAGCGAACTACTGATCCACGATCTACCTGACCAGTTTCAGGATTACGAAATAATTGCTGAATAATAGGATGTAGATTTGCGCCCTGAATCATGTCAAAAAGTTCGTCAGAACTTACTGCAATTCCTAGGTCGTCGTATACTTTATTCATTACAATATTTCGAACCATGTTTTGCCAGGTTTGCTCTCTCACTTGTACCCAGCTATTTTCATCGAGCTGATTCTGTTGGGTGTTTTGTTTGTAGATCTCACCCAGTTCTTCTAATTTTTTCTGAAATTCAGGATATTGTATTGATTCACCATCGATTTCGCCAACTTCCATTTGATTTCTTTGAAACAATGATGAACCACTTTGAAGCATATCACCCAGAATAAATGCGGCTAATGAAATACCGATAACAATTGCTACTAACAATCCTGCCTTCGTTCTAATCTTTTCTAACGTTGCCATTGATAAACAGTTATTTTAATGCAAATTTTACTTAAAAATTTCGAGCTACGAAGATAACAATTTTAAGTATTTTCCTTACAAAATTGCCTTTTTTTTAACAGCCCATTGTTAGCTGTTCTATCCTTCTGAAAATTAGAAAGTTATTTGGAGTTAAAATAAGAGTTATTACTCCTCTGAAAGCGTAAGTTTCACCAATTCGATTTTTGTATTGGTTGCTTTTAGTATTTTGATGTGAAATTTTCCAATATTAATCACAGAATTGATCTTGGGAATACTTTCGTGGTAATATAATACAAACCCGGCGAGTGTTTCAAATTCTTCGGTTTCCGGAAGGTCTAAAAAGTATTTTTCGTTGAGTAAATCCAACTCCGAGCGGCCCGAAAAAATATACTCAGTGTCGCTGATTTTCTTTTCAATAATATCGCTGGTATCGTGTTCGTCTTCTATTTCTCCAAAAATTTCTTCCAAAATATCTTCGCTGGTCACCATTCCTGATGTTCCTCCAAACTCATCAACCACAATTGCAATGCTCCGGTGTCCCTGAATAAAAGTGCTCAGCAATTTATTGGCCGGCATGGTTTCGGGCACAATCAGTACATTTTTCAAAAACGGTTTTATGGTTTCAGGATTTTGAAAAATTACCGATGAATGAATGTAACCGATAATATTATCAATATTATTTTGGTAAATCAGAATTCGGGAATAACCTGTTTCAACAAATTGCTGCCTCAACTCGGAAATAGTCGATTCAATATCTAGCATTGCAATTTCGGTGCGTGGAATCATTATTTCGCGAAGTTTAACTTTCGAAAAATCGAGTGCATTTTTAAAGAGCTTAACTTCGGTTTCGATACTCATTTTTTTCTCCATTCCAATCGCATCGGTTTCGTTAACAAACTCATCCAGTTCAATTCGCCCAAAAACAAGGTTTTTATCGTTTGCTTTTACATCGGTTTTGAGAATAAACTTTAATAAGGCATTTGTAATTCCAATGGCAAACCTGGTGATCGGATAAAAGAGGATGTAAAAAAATGCCAGTGGAATCGAAAAAATATTCAGCAATGTGTTCGGGAAAATACGAAACAATGTTTTGGGTAAAAACTCGGCAAACAACAAAATAATAAGTGTTGAAACGATGGTTTGCAATAAAAGTATTATCGATTCGGATTGAAAATAGATCTGGATAATCGGTTCGAGCAAAGAGGCAAATGCAATTCCGTAAATGACCAGTGCAATGTTGTTGCCAATTAACATGGTAGCAATGTAATTGCCGGCATTTCCGGTTATCAGTTTCAATATTCTTGAATTGAAAGGATCGGATTGTTTATCGAGTTCGAGCCTTAGTTTATTGGCCGAAATAAAGGCAATTTCCATTCCCGAAAAGAATGCTGATAGAAGAATTGTAATTAAAATAATAAAAAACAGGTTCATGATATGCTGTTACTTTCTTATCTGCACCGGCCCTTCAAATGGTTTATCTTTTTGCTCCTGAATATTAACGTTTGTAGCTGCAGACTTGTTCGATTTTTTGTCTTGCACTTCTACATATATAATACCTTTTAATTGATTAATCCGCCATTTTTGCAACGATTCGTCAGCGGTTAAACCAATTCCGGTGTAAATTCCATCTTCGCGAACAATTTCAACAAATTCTTCGGTATAAATTTGTCCGGTTTTCTTTTCCCAAATCAGGTGTTCGGTTTTTAAGGTATCTCCGGCCAAATTTGTCGCAACCACATTATTCTTTGCCTCCCATCTTTCTTCTTTTACAAATTCTTTGGCATAATCGGAAGTTAAACTGGAAACTACTTTTTGATTGCTATCATATTGAATAATTTCTACACCTTCGGGGAATTCGGTAAATTCCACTCCATCAACTTCAAAGCGGAGTAATTTTGGCGTTTTTAATGAATATCGCACTTGCCCCGAGTCGGTACCCAGCGTTTCGAAATTAATGGCTTCAAGCACCGGAAGATTTTCGGGCGAACTAAACGCCTGTATTTTTTCGATGTCGTTCTCGCAGGCATAGAAAAGTATTGCAGCCCCAAAAAACAGAACTGCAATACCACTAAATTTTATGTATCGAAAGAATTTAGAATCTAACTTTTGTAGTTTCATTTATCCAACCTTCAACTTTATATGTGGCCCCTTCTTGTAAACCTTCCATAAAAGCTTCTTCCTTTTTCGGGAAGTATTTTTTATAGTCGTTTGCTTTTTTAGCAGCGTCGATAGAACAATCTTCGCTTCTGCGCGCTTTGTTGTAATAATCTACTGCTACCCAGAACACGGCACTTTTCTCTAAAGGTGTTCCTTCAAATTTACGGGTGGCAGCAACATAAATATCGCCAATTAACATATTTGCATCGCAAAAACCAGGATTAATTGCCAGTGCTTTTTGTGCGTAGCTGCGTGCTTCAGAAAGTGCATTTTCTTTTGCAAACACAAAATATGCATATTCGTAATAATAAGTAGCAAGCAACTCCTGATCCGTTTCCTGAGTCATCGCCTGCTGGTAATATTCTTTTGCTTTTTCGAATTCGTTTCGTTTTAAATAACGGTGAGCCATGTTAAACGCAGCTTCTGCCGAAGGATCTAATTCGTACAATCTAACTGTTGCATTTTCTGCCAATGGACTGTCTTCACAATTTGCTTTTCTTAATCTGCGAAGCATTGTTTTTACAAAGTCAGCGTCATCCTGATTAGCTTCAAATTGTGGAGTAAATATTTTTATGATTGCATCGCAGTCGGCAGCACCCGATTTTCCAAAAATATCTTCGATGTACGCCTGAACGGTAGTTGCAGCCTCTAATTTCTCATCATCCTGAGTATTTTCCAATACGTAATTTACCACCGCATTACATTTTTCAAAATTCTCTACAACGGTTTCTTTTGGCAATTGGTCGAGTTTGTACAAAGAACGTGTGGTTTGCATAATTAAAACCAACACCGGAAGTTCGGTTTCGTTTCCTTGTTCTTTTAACGACTCCTGCAACCATTCGTATCCACTTTTTAAAGCAGCAATCAAAGCGTCGCCTTCCAAAGCAACTTCTCTCTCCGGATCAAGTTTGTACTTTAACCAAGATGCTCCTTTTTTACCTAAAACATATCCCTTCTGGTTGAAATGTTTAATCCTATCGTCGTAAATTTTCATTAAGCCTTTCAGCTGATCATCGCGCTCTTTATCTGTTTTAGCATCGGTGATAAAACTCTCACGAATTTTGGCACCGTGCAAATAAATATTTAATGTCGATTTTGGGAAACGTGCATACAGATTTACAAGGTGAGGCCACGCCGATTTATAATCTCCTTGTTTATAAAATTCGCGATACAATGAAAGCTCATTCATAAAATCTTTATTCTGTTCCTGAAGTAATTCCTCGGCCGATTTAAAACTTACATCGCCGCCAACAGTAGCATCGTCTCCACTAGGAATTTCGCCACTAAAAGCAAAATCAAAACTATCGCCAGGTTTACCGTCAATATCTAATTTTTTTGACTCATCGATAAAAGTAAAACGAAGCCATTTTGTTTTAGCGTCAGCATCAACTTTGTATTTTCCATCAAAACTGGTCAACATTGAGCTACCCTTGTGCGCTTCAACAGTAATACCGGCAGCAGGTTCACCGTCCATGTAAACTGTACCTGTTATTACCCGTTGTGCATAAGATGCAGTAACGGCCAAAATAAAAACGGAGACGAATAAAAAAGATATACGTAAAAAAGCTTTCATAATATTATTTTGTTTTTTTATTTCTAATCAAATCTGCGTTTTATAAACCACAAATCGTATAAATTAACACTCAAATTCAACTTGGCATAGTTTTCTAAAACCAATCCATCCTGGGTTGTTCCCCTTCTTCCTAATTCTGCTGCAACATTAATTGTAGTATTAGAACGATATACAGGAAAACCAACACCAAAACTTATGCCAAAGTCATTTATTTGCTGATCTCCGAACTTTAAATACGTTTCTTCGTAATGAAATCCAACACGATATGCTATTCGTGAAACATAACTACGAATCGAAAATTTATCCGGAATCCATTCAGCACCAAGTGCAAATTTATTCAAATCTGTCAAATATGGACTTTTCTCACCAAAAAAAAGCGCATCAGACCACGACTGATGGTAAAAATCTGCATTAATTTCGTAAACATCCTTTTTAACAAACGAAATTCCACCACCAAGTGTTAACGGCATATTGATTGAGCTTTGTTTTGAAAGTGGTTCGTCTCCCACCGGACTCAAAGTATCTCTATCGGTTGTATTACCCGAACTCAGGTTCTTTTGTGTTAAATCGGAATAAATGGTTGTAAGTTCCGGTTTAGTATCGAACACAGCCGCCAGAATCAGGTGTTCATCGTTTTTAAGTGGAATAGTAACCTGTGCTCCAAAGTCGAGATAAAAGTCGCGCAACCTGAAATCGGCATACTTTTGCATCTGGTAAAAATTAGCTCCTTCGAGAAAATACACTTCAGAATTTTTATTCATTTTTCCGAAGAGGTAATTTAAGTTGGCACCAATCGAAACATTTTTGAAGGGTTCGAAAGCTAATCCTAAATATGCGTTCGAGACGGTTCCTGTTCCATAATACTTGGTTAAAACTGATCCTGTATTGTCCACATCGTCAACCACCTGAACATCGTAACCCATATCGGAATAAGGCAAAAGTCCAAGACTGGCGCCAATACTATTGCTAATCTGGAATTTCATGGCCAGATACTGAAAGTTGGAATTATTGGTGTAGGTACTTCCCAAATCGTTTTTATACTTCGACATATCTCCGGAGATGCCAAATTCAAACATAAAAACAAGTGAATCGATTGCCGTGTAGGAGGCAGGATTCGCCAGATTTATTTGTTGATGATTTCGACTGGCAATTGATGCCCCACCCATGGCAATTGAACGTCCAAATCCATACGGATGAAGATCGCCTATTCCAAATCGCGAATATGGTGATGATGTGTTATTATTGAATTGCGCGAATAAAAATGTTGGAAACATAATTAATCC
>JBNKOT010000445.1:0-11210 GCA_050294855.1 Draconibacterium sp.
AAATTTAACAAACAAAGATAAAACCATACGTATCCCCCAATACGTGTACATGTGTTTTAATAAATCTTGTTTTTTAAAAACCCCTCGTTTTTTTAAATGTTAAAAAACATTAATGGCAACAAATTTATAAAAAGAATTGAATTATGAAAAAGAATATATTAGTGTTTATAAAATTCTTATGATTGTTTGTAAGCAAACCACAAGATACTCTAATTGCTAACACCATGCAATACCCTGAAAACTAAGACATATTGTATTATCTACAAAAAAAAATCACCTCGCCCTTTTTTTTATAAAAAAAGTTAGTCTCCCCTTAATTTATATGTAGTATAAGTTCAGTCCGAATAAGGTTAGACAAAACAAGGTTCAATAAAAAATAGCTGGAAAGGATTGCAAATTAGATTTTCAGGGTAGAAAAGAGTACGTTTTTTCGGAATGTGATTTCGGATAGAAAAGAGAAAAAGAAAAGCCAGGAGGGTCAAAGAATCTACGAAGGGTAATTGTGAAAAAGTAGAATAAATACCTCCTGGCCATGTACTTTTTAACAAAGAATCAGCATTCGATGTTAAAATTGGTCACAAGGGTAGAATAGCGTAAACTATTCTACCCCTTGTAACTATAAATTCTTTTGATTTTTATTCGATTATCTCCAACCGCCGGTTGAGTAATCTTCTCCTGCAACTCCCATGGTTCCACCATAAGTATAGTTTTCTTCAGGAATTGCTTCCAATGCTTTTCCCGGAATAGGGAAATGCAATAAAGTTCCTTTTTGCAGCAGGTCTTCTTTTCTCATTTCGAAGAAACCTAAACCAATACCAGTATACGCAAATTCTACGCATCTTTCGTAATGAATAGCAGCATTAACATCCGTTGCATTCGCAGCAACCGGAGGAAGTTGACCTCTTGTTGTTCTGGTTCCTGCATTTACAATATCAGCTGCCCCTGCAACATCACCTTTATTCAACAATGCTTCGGCTTTGTACATATCATTTTCAGAAGCAGAGAATTCGGTAACATCGATTACCCATTCTGTAATATAGTCATCTAAACGGGCATAACGATAAGTACTGAAATGGTATGTTCCACGTGTTGGATTAAAATTGTTGCTCGACAAATAACCATAATCGCTGGCCAACCTGGCGTCTGCCGAAGTTGATTCAGGAATAGTTACTTCGTCTGACCAATGAGCAGTAGTATTCGGATCCATCAAGTTAATAACATACATATCAACTCTACCCCAACCAGGATAAACCAAATATGTTTTTGGAATTAAGTCGTACCACGATACATCGTCCATAAAAATGGTGAAATCAGTTGTTAAACCTGCATTAGCATAGGTTAAAACTTTATTCCAATCGATCCCTGCTTTTTGTGCTTTATTACGTACATTGCCTACCAACATACGAGCTCCCATACTATTCAGGAATTTGGTAAACATCACATTTTCGCCATTACCACCGGGCAACCAACCTTCAGGAACAGAAACTCCGGTTGATTTTGCGATTGCAATTGCATCGTCCAATTTTTGCAAGGCAAAAATCATCGCCTCTTTATAATCAACTGCGTCTTCGCCAACAACTCCATTTTCGTCTGATAACCAAACGCGGTCGAAAACAAGTGCAAGATAACCAACAGACAAAGCCTGTCCTACTTTTCCCATCATTTTTACCAAATCAGGATTTTCAAATTCTGTTCCTTTTTCAGCAGCTGCAACAATGGTGTTGGCATCAGAAAGTAAGGTATATAAACCATTAAAGTACGAGTTGGTTACATTGTTACCGTACGAACTTTTATTGTTAAAAGCTTCTCTTGGCTCGCGCGATAAATCATTCATACCAAAGTTACCCCACGAACAAGTAGAGATATCGGCCATAACTGCCATAGCAGCAGCAGGACCATTAAAGCTGTGCGTCGTCATAAACCAACTGTGCATTACATTTCCAGCAGTAGCCTCTAACGCTATAGGGTCTGATGTTAAAATATCATCGTTCGGATGTTCCAGGTTTTTCACTTCTAAATCAAGCGAAAAATCCTCACATGATACTACAAAGAAGAGTAGTAAAGTGATTGTTAAAAATTTGCTTATATATTTCATTTTTACTCCTTTTTGAATTAAAATTTAACCTGCACTGAAAATGAATAGGCAGACTGGTTTGGGTAACTACCATAATCTACACTAAAATACTGCTGAGTTCCTCCGTCGTAAACTGCAACTTCAGGATCCCAACCAGAATAATCAGAAAAGGTTAAAATGTTCCGACCAATTGCACTCAATTTAAATTCTTTAAAGAATCCGTTGGCAAAATTAGTTAGTTGATTTTGCCTGATTGTATAAGATAAAGAAATCTCTCTAAGTTTCACAAAACTACCATCCTCAACCCAAAAGTCCATGTCTTCGTTTACGTTATACAACGACTGATAATAAGTGGTGGTTTTTTTGTCAGCTTCGGCTTTTCCTGCCTGATCAACAATTGCACTTCTACCCGCAATTGTATTCCACTGTACGTTTCTGTTGTAAATATCGCCACCGTTTTTATAATCCCAAAGCATATAGAAATCGAAATTTTTATATGAAAGATTTGAAATTACGCCCATAAAGAAGTTAGCATTTTGGTTTCCAATTTGCTGCGAAATTGCAACTCCTTCTTCATCCACTTCTACAAATGCTTTTTCATCTACGGTTCCGATTGTTGCTGTTTCAACAACAACACCATCGCCATTGATACTGTAATCAGAAATACTCATACCTTCGGGTAATTGTTTCGCCATTGTTTCAAGGTCGTAAACAAATTTATATCCAAACATAGATCCAAATTCAACACCTTCCTGCAACATAAACATATTTGCTTCGTTTGGTCCAACAAACTGTTTAGCCACATTTAACTCGGTAATTTCAGATCCTGTTTTTGTAAAGTTGATACCCAAATTCCAGTTCCAGTCCTGAGTTTCAATAATCTGGCTATTTAAGGTGAATTCGATAGTATTTGTTTCAAGGTTACCTACGTTTTGCCACTGTCTGTTTTTACCCGCGTTTGCAGGAGAAAAAAGATTTACAAGCATAAACTGATCGGTAGATGTTTGCATCGAATAAGCTCCGTCGAAACTAAAACGATCTAAAAACTGCATACTCAAACCAATTTCTGTTTCAGCCGTTTTCGATGGTTTTAAATCTGGGTTACCTTTTATACGGTCGGATGATAAAGTTCCTCCGCCTAGAGAAGTCATCTCGTATTGCCATGTAAAACCAGGACGTTGTCCAGCTGTACCATGAGCAACATTAACTTTCATTTCCTGAATACCAGGAATAGCAATGTCCTGAGTAATACGATAAGCGCCCGATACCCTGTAGTAATCGTTCCATCTTTCGTTTTCTCCAAACAACGACGATCCATCTTTCCGGTACAATCCGTCAAAAATGTAACGGTCTTTATAAATCAAACTTGCAATGGCAAATAAGTTTTGCGCTCTTTCTGCAGTTTGGTTTGAACCAATCGAAATACTTTCTTTTGAGAAGTTATCCAACGATGGAATATCTTTGTACAAATAATCGTTACCAGAAGCACTAAAATATTCATATGCTCTGTCTTCTGCCAATCCACTTAATTTAGCCTGAACATCTAATTCGCCGAATTGCTCAACAAAATTTAATGTAGCCTGAGCTTTTTGTACCATATTTAAAGAACTGCTTTTACTCAAAGCACCTTTGCTATAACCAAAACCAATTGGATCTCCCGACTGCACATATGTTTCGTATTTCGAGTTATTGGTATAACGGCTATTGTTACTCTCGAAAGAGTATTCAGCATCAAGATTTAAATTGTCGGTGAATTTTACATTTAATTTATATCCACCCATAAAACGTTGTTGTTTCGATTTTGCATCCAAAGCATAGGCCTGATATAACGGACTTTCAATTTCGTTTTCCCATGGATCTGGTTTTAAATAATAAGGCTGACCATCGGGGTTCGGATACAATACATTCGCATCGGGAGAGATACGGGTTATGGTTCTGAAATCGCCAATAGAACTGTTATCTACAAGTTTTACAAATGCATTACTTGCTGAAAACTTCAACCAATCGTTAATGTAATAATCAACATTAAAACGAATTGTATTTCTTACATAACCTTCAACTTCTTTAAATACACCGTCTACTTTATTGTATTCCGATGCAAAGAATGTTTTAACTTTATCGTTACCTCCTGATAGAGAAACATATTGCGTTGTATTTAATCCTTTTTTAAACAACTGATCCTGGAAATCGTAATAAACGCCAAATGGATTATCAGCATAACCATCGGCAGATTCAATACGAGTTCCTTCAACAGCATTTGGTCCTGAAGCGGCATAAACACCAGCATAGTCATCTCCGTACGTTACTCCTTCGTATTTTGTATATTGACCTTTTTTGCTTTCCCAATCAGAAGCCAATTCAAATTGGTGCGACATGTTCACATCCATAAAGCTGGCAATTTGCGACCAACCTACTTCTGAGCGAACTGTAACTGCAATGTCTCCAACTTTACCACGTTTCGAAGTAATAACAATAACACCGTTTCCTGCACGCGAACCGTATAAAGAAGAAGCAGAAGCACCTTTTACCACCTCAAACGATGCAATATCGTCGACATTGATATCGGCTAATCCACCAGCAATAAATACACCATCCATAATAACAAGTGGCGATTGAGATCCATAGAAATTAGCAGCACCACGTAAAAGAATGGTTGCGCCATCACCCGGGCGACCAAGATTGGTAACCTGAACACCAGCAACTTTACCTGCTAAAGCACTTGCAGCAGAACCTGCAGGAGCTTTTTCCAATTCTTCGGAAGTGACCGAAGCTACAGAAACCGAGAGTTTCTTTTTCTCTGTTGCACCGGCTACACCAGATACCACAACTTCATCAATACCAAAAACATCATTGACAAGTTCTACATCAAAAGTCGATTGACTTCCAATAGCGACTTCCTGCGTTTTCATTCCAACAAAAGTAAAAACCAATGTTTTTGCATCATCCGGAACTTTTAAACCAAATTCACCATCGATGTTGGTGATCGTTCCCATGGTTGTACCTTTTACGGCTACTGAAACACCAGGAATTGATGTTCCATCTTTTGCAGAAGTAACAGTACCTGTTAATTCCTTTGTTTGTGCATGAAGAAGTTGTGTTCCTATAAGAAACACAGCCATACACAACAGCATGATTTTTTTCATAGAAATAGTTTTAAATTAACAATTAAACAGCATTTATAATTAAAAAATGATTTTTGATCTGTGATGAAATTCCCCCAAATTTCATGCTTCACAAATTACCCTTTAAAATCTTCTTCAACTAATATTTATATAATGTTAAATATTACCATATGGCAAATATTAACATATGGTAAATATTATAAAAATATCTTAAAATTAAAAATTAACTACGACTATTTACAACGATTTTAAACTATTTGTGTCCATAAAACGACATTTTTACAGAGTTGTTAAACAAATGCTTACAAAACGTTCATTAATTCATTTAAATGAGAAATGCTAAAAACCGTTGTTTTACCAACTTTTTCGGTTTGTTTTTGTTGCGAAAAATACACCGAATCTATTTCGAAATTAATTGCTCCCTTAATATCAACATCCCAATCGTCGCCAATCATTAAACTTTCCGATTTTTTTGCATTTGTTGACGTAATTGCAAATTCAAAAATCTCTTTTCCAGGTTTTGGCGTTTTAATTTCTTCTGATGTAAACACTTTTTTGAAAAAAGGGTTTAAACCCGAAATTTCAATTTTTTTATGTTGAACTTCTTTAAATCCGTTCGTTATGATAAATAATTGGTAACGTTTTTCTTTTAAATACTCTAAGGTTTCGAGCGCTCCCGGATACAAGGCTTTTTGTTTGGGCATTTCTTCGAAATAATAATCATTTATTTTTTCCGATTCGACACCCGCAACTCCTAATTCAATAAAAGTATCTCTAAATCGTCGTTGAATTAGATCTTTTTTGTTTACTTCCTTTTTCCGGTATGCATCCCAAAGTGCGTGGTTATGTTTCGAATAAACTTCGAAATATTCATCGAAAGTTATTTGTTGATCGCCCAGTTTAAAATGATGAAAAGAATTTTGCATCGCCAACCGCGAATTATTTTTAAAATCCCACAAAGTATTATCTAGATCGAAAAAAATATGCGTGTATTTCTTTTTCATTTTATATAATTTAATAGCCATACATTTTGGGGCGCATCCTTCTCCCCAGTTTTGTTGAACTATTTCGAAGGTTTTCCTTCTACCACAATTACAATTTCTCCTTTTGGAGGGTTGGCAGTGTAATATTCAGCAAGTTCAGTAACTGTTCCGCGTTTTACTTCTTCAAACATTTTGCTCAACTCTCTGCAAACACACCCGCGTCGTTCTGCTCCAAAAAACTCCGCAAACTGCGATAAACTTTTTACCAAACGATACGGCGATTCGTAAAAAACCATGGTGCGCAATTCTTCTGCAAGTTGAATAAGTCGGGTTTGCCGTCCTTTTTTTTGTGGTAAAAATCCTTCGAAAACAAATTTTTCGGTGGGTAAACCCGAAACCGCAAGTGCCGGAATCAAAGCGGTTGGACCGGGCAAACATTCTACATCGATGTTATTTTCGACACAGGCGCGAGTCAGTAAAAACCCGGGATCAGAAATCCCCGGAGTGCCGGCATCCGAAATCATGGCAATAGTATTTCCCTGCTGAAGTTTCGATACCAGCGAATTTATTGTTTTGTGTTCGTTGAATTTATGATGTGGAACCAGCTTTTTTTCAATTTCGAGATGCTTTAACAGTTTTGTTGAAACACGTGTGTCTTCGGCTAAAATAAAATCGGCTTCTTTTAATATTCGGATGGCACGCAAGGTAATGTCCTCCAGATTTCCAATCGGAGTAGGCACTAAAATTAATTTTCCGGAATCAGTCATTTAAAAATCTTCTTTTTACAAGGTTTACAAATTTTAAGCTGGTTTCGTTTTTCTTCCAATTAAAATTTTGCTGAAGATATTCAACGGCTTCTCCAATGTCGTTTTTTGCATCGAGATCGTTTACCGTTTTCGAAAATATTTCCGGATCGCCATTAAATAATTCGCGAATAAACTGAAAGCGGTCATTAATTCCAATTGCCGATTTAATGCTTGTTACCGGACGATTCGAAAGTTTCTGTTCGAGGTTGAATTTCTCCAAATCAATCAAATCGTTGACCGACTTTTCTTTCGAAAAACTATCGCCGAGGATTTTTCTTTTGTCATCGGCTTTTTCTTCCTCGTCCATTCCCAACTCATTTATTTTTTCTTTCTGCTGAATGGGTGTTTCTTTTTCAACAACAACTTCAACCGGTTCTTCTAATTCTGCAATTTCGGGTGCTGGTTCTTCCAACTGTTCGGGTTCCGAAATCTCCTCTTGATTCACTTTTTCTTCTTCAATTTTCGGCTCAGTTTTTTCTTCAATAATAATCTCTTCCTTTATTTTTTGCTGAACCAGAGTTTGTTTGGGTTCCGAATTCTCAACTTCTGCAGCTGCCGTAATTTCTGTTTCTCCGGCACTTTCGCGATCGTGCAAAATATGGATCATTCGTTTTGCACCGCTTACACGCGTTTGTAAAAATTCCCATTCCAATTCATCAAAATTATTGCTCCCTTTTTCAGCAATTAATTCCTCTAACTCATTTAAATCTTTTAAAACAATTTCAAGAAGTTTTCTATTATCCATTTGATTTCAATCTGTTATTAAAAACCTGATTTTTCATAAATATTATTTATCGATTAATCAGCTTAAAGATTACTTTTGTAAAAGTAGTAAATTCTAATTCATATATGTTTATAGAAAGAAATATAAACCCGACCAAAAAAGTTGGTACCATTGAGGTTGTGGCCGGATCGATGTTTTCGGGAAAAACAGAGGAATTGATACGACGTTTAAAACGGGCAAAAATTGCTAAACAAAAGGTGGAGATTTTTAAACCGGCAGTTGATGTTCGTTATTCGGATACCGAAGTAGTTTCGCACGACGAAAACTCCATTCATTCAACTCCGGTAGAAAATTCGGCGAACATATTATTGCTTGCAGGCGATGTTGATGTGGTTGGAATCGACGAAGCACAATTTTTCGACAAAGGATTAATCGAAGTGGTTGCAAAGCTTGCCAACAGCGGAATTCGTGTGATTGCCGCCGGATTGGACATGGATTTTAAAGGTGTTCCGTTTGGTCCGATTCCGGGATTAATGGCAGTTGCCGACCACATTACAAAAGTGCATGCCATTTGTGTGCGATGCGGAAACATTGCACAATTTTCGCATCGGATGTCGGAAAAAGAGCAAGTGGTTTTATTGGGAGAAAAAGACATTTACGAACCACTTTGCCGATCTTGTTTTCGCGAAGCAAATAAATTATAAACGTGGTATTTTCGGTATCAGAAATAGCTAAAATCGTTCAGGGAGAAATTCTTGGTAATCGGGCATTTTCTGAGCAAAAAATAAACCACATTATCACCGACAGCCGTACTTTTTTCAGAAGCGAAAAAGCACTTTTTTTTGCACTCTCCGGCCCCCGAAATAACGGGCATCAATATATTTCTGCTTTAATCGAAAAAGGTGTCAATGCATTTGTGATTTCTGACAAATCTGTGGCAAACAATAACGCCACTTTTATTTGGGTTAAAAATACCACGGCTGCTTTGCAAAAACTGGCAGCTTTTCACCGGCAACAATTTAATTTCCCACTGATTGGAATTACCGGAAGCAACGGAAAAACCATTGTAAAAGAATGGTTGCACGATGTTCTTTGTAATCGATTTAAAATTATTCGAAGCCCAAAAAGTTATAATTCGCAAATTGGGGTTCCGCTTTCGGTTTTGCTAATGCAGGGGAATTTTGATCTTGCTATTTTTGAAGCAGGTATTTCGCAACCAAACGAAATGAAAAAACTGGCTGAAATTCTTTCTCCTGAAATTGGTATTTTAACAAACATTGGCGATGCACACCAAGAAAATTTCATTTCCATTCGACAAAAAATACAAGAGAAACTTCAGCTCTTCAGAAAAAGTAAACAGCTGATTTTTAATGTCGACAATAAAACCGTAAGCAACGAAGTCGAAAAATTCTGCGCCGAGAATTCGATTGAACCAATTCCTTGGACACTAAAAAACAATCCGGCAAACATTCGGTTTTCTGCTAAAACAAAATACGGGAGCACAACAATTAAAGCTGAAATTGGAGAAACAAAATATCAGTTTATAATTCCTTTTAGCGACGATTCTGCCCTCGAAAATTCGTGTCATTGTTTTGCAACGGCTCATTTATTGCTCGAAGATCCGGGTTTGATTCTGAAAGAATTTGAAAAGCTTGGTACAGTAGAAATGCGGCTCGAAATAAAACAGGGCATCAACAATTGTTTGCTGGTAAACGATTATTACAATTCCGATTTAAATTCGCTGGCCATTGCGCTTTCAGTTTTACACCAACAGGCGGCAAAAGAACATTTATATAAAAAAGTTATTTTATCCGATATTCAACAAACCGGACTGCCACAAAAGGAATTATACCGGCGTGTTAACAAACTTTTAACCGAATGGAAAATCGATGAAGTAATTGGAATCGGGCCGGCAATTAGTGCGTTTTCCGACGAGTTTGTAATGAATAAAAAATGCTATCCTTCAATCACAAGTTTTCAGCAGAATTTTATTCGGAAGCAGTTTGGCAACTCGGCAATTCTAATAAAGGGAGCACGGCAATTTACTTTCGAAAAAATTTCGGAAATGCTCCAACAAAAAACACATCAAACCGAGTTGGAAATTAATTTAAATGCATTGGTACACAACCTGAATGTTTTTAGAAATCGTTTAAAACCTGAAACCAAAATTATGGTGATGGTAAAAGCTTTTTCGTATGGAAGCGGCGATGTGGAAATTGCCAAATTATTACAATACCAAAACGTGGACTATCTGGCTGTGGCGGTTGCCGACGAAGGATTACAACTCCGGAATGCGGGAATTAAAACGCCGATTATTGTGATGAATCCCGAACAAAGCAGCTTCCAAAATATGATCGAATACCAGCTCGAACCCAATTTATACAGTGTTGAATTAATCGGTAATTTTCAGAAAACGGTAGCTCAAAACGGACTTCAGGATTTTCCGGTTCATTTAAAAATAGACACGGGAATGAATCGTTTGGGATTAAAATCAGAAACGGAAATTCAGGAAGCAATACAACTTATAGCGTCGAACAATTGGATTAAAATAAAATCCGTTTTTTCGCATTTGGCAGCGAGCGACGAACCACAACTCGATGATTTTACAAAAAGTCAGTTTGCCAATTTTGAATCTTTTTCAGCATTGATTTCCAGTTCGTTTTCGCATAAAATCGACCGGCACATTTTAAATTCTGCCGGAATCGAACGTTTTCCCGAAAAACAATTTGAAATGGTCAGGCTCGGAATTGGACTCTACGGCGTTTCGATTACTGGTTTATCACTCGAAAATATTGGAACCTTAAAAAGTACGGTTTCGCAGGTAAAAACTGTGGCCTCGGGCGAAACAGTTGGTTATGGCCGGAAAGGAGAAATGGCTGTCGAAAGTAAAATTGCAATTGTGCCACTGGGTTATGCCGATGGGCTCGACCGGAAACTCGGCAACAAAAAGGGGGCTGCCTTTATCAATGGCAAACGTGTTCCGATTGTTGGGAATATTTGTATGGATATGTGAATGCTCGATGTGAACGGAACAAATGTACAAGCCGGTGATAAAGTTGAATTTTTTGGTCCGAACATTTCAATTCTCGAAGTAGCAGAAAATGCCCAAACCATTCCCTACGAAATTTTAACCGGTATTTCGCAGCGCGTGAAACGTGTTTATTTGCAGGAATAATTTGGCCGGGTGACGCAGATTTTATCCACGTTAAAATTAAAAGTGCATAAAATTCAACTCAAAAAAAAGATGCCATCTCTATTTTCAATTTAATATAGAGATGGCATCTTTGGATTTATTTTATTAAATATCTATCCTAATTTACTCACCCGTTCTAAACGGTTGGCATCAAGAATTTTAATTTTCCGCCCATCGATTGCAATCACTTTTTCGTGTGCAAAAGTTGAAAGTGTACGAATTGCATTCGAAGTGGTCATGTTCGACAGGTTGGCAATGTCTTCTCTCGAAAGATAAACGCGAAGTGTAAATCCATCGTTTTCAAAACC
>JBNKOT010000446.1:0-2502 GCA_050294855.1 Draconibacterium sp.
CCATTAATTTTATATCGAACTCAGGTTATTAGTATACTATTCTCTTGGATTTTTTTGTAAACTCACCCTGATCGCGACTTCGTTACAATCGTCCCTCTTTTCAAGAAGAGTGGGAACGAGGGAAAGTTAATTAAAACTTGATAATCATATTCAGCCAATTTCCAAGTGCTTAGATTGCTTTATTTTGATGATCTTATAAAATCAGAAAATCGATTTTTAAATCTTTTAAAGTCTTTTCTTACTTTTGGGTTGAATGTAAAAAAAGTTTTCAGAAAATATAAATCTAAACCGATGAAATTCAACAAACAAATTTTGCTATTCCTTTTTTTCTTCATTCTGGTTTTGAATAGTTGGGGGCAAGATTTACCAAAAGTAAAAATGACCACCGGTTTGGGTGAAATAGTTTTTGAAATCGACACCATTAACGCACCGGTTTCTGCCAAAAATTTTCTCGAACATGTACGACAAGGAACATACAACGATGCGGTATTCTATCGGGTGGTGAGAATGGATAATCAACCCAATAACGATGTAAAAATAGAAGTGATTCAAGGAGGAGTTTTTACCGAAATTCATTTTGAAAAGATTCCAACAATCCGGCACGAAACAACCGAAGAAACCGGGTTAAAACATTTAGATGGAACGTTGTCGATGGCCAGATCGGAACCCGGAAGTGCTTCGACTGAATTTTTTATTTGTGTTGGCAATCAACCCGAATTGGATTTTGGCGGCAAACGAAATCCCGATGGGCAGGGTTTTGCCGCTTTCGGACAGGTTGTTGAAGGAATGGATGTGGTTCGAAAGATTCAACATCAAGAAGATAAGGAACAAATGCTGATGGATAAAATTCCAATCTTACTCGGCGAAATAAAATAGGGCCACCAAACGGCAGCCCTATTCTAAATACTGAACTCAGTTTATTAGTGTTCGTCTTCTAGAAAACCGGTTTTACGCCAGCCACTAGCGGTATAAATTACACCGGGTTCGTCACCAAATTCAACTTGAAAATAGATACTGTCGGTAACAACTCCGGAAGTCGACAAAGCTCCGTCTTCGATTATTTTGCCGTCTAAAATCTGAATATCAACATCGTATTCATTATTGGGCAAGTCGGTTCCCGAAAAGGTAAGATTTGCAATATTCACCGGGCATTTAACTTTGTAGGCCCAAAAATTGTGTTCGTCGCTGATCCAAAATTCCTGCCCATTATCGGCAGCAGTATTAAAGGTGATTAGTTTGGTGTATCCCGACTCGTATTCACCATCGACATAATTCACCCACCACTCTCCGGCAACTTCTACCACCGAAGAGTTGATTTGTGTGTAGTCTTCCTTTTCGTCGCACGAAGCAAAAATCAGGATTGCCATTATCAGATAAAATATATTCTTTTTCATTTCATTAAAATTTTTGTTTTCGAATAGTACATTTCAATTATTGCTGTTCTAAAACAATGTCCCAAACGCCTCCAAAATCGGCTTCAGCATGTATCGTTATTGTTTTTGTAGCTGCATCAACAGTCATAGATTTAACCTGAAATTGGTTAGACCAGGCTGCGGTGTAGGCCGGAGTAAACGAAAAATCGTTACTCGCCATATCGTTTACCGTAATTACAGTACCTTTGGCTGTGAAATCATCATACGGTGTATATCCTCTTCCGTAAGAATACCAACCACCAATTGCATGTGAAAGTCCGTATTGATTATCGGCAATTTTGAATATAATCATATCGATTCCGGAATATGCCTCGCCGGTAGTACGAGTTGTTGTAGCCAGGTAATATCCTTCCAGACTGTTTACCAGATCGCCGGTTTTTGCATAAATTACTGTTCTTTCGACAGAACCGGTATACCCATCGCTGTTGACCGCCGAATAATTGATGGTATAAATGTCGAAATCGCTGCCAATGCTGCTTCCTGTATAGCCTTGGTACAATCCGGTTACCGTGGTTGTAACTTCAAGTTCAACTCCATCTTCTGTAGCCGATACGCCAGGTTCGGTATAAACTTCCGGATCGTAAACGACTACATGTTCACTACCCGTCATTTCAAAAGTTGGGTAGTAGGTAATTTTGGTAATAAAACTTTCATATTTTTTTTCGCACCCGGCGAGAAGAAAGATGAAGCAGATTACCGCTATTTTATATTTTAATATTTTCATTGTATTTAAAATTTATTGATTCCACCAAACTTTTTGCAATATCACATCTGCAGAACTCATGGCTTTGTATTCAGCTGCATTCGAGTTAAAATTCAGCTCACTGTCGGCGTACGGAAATCTTCGTGGCAAAATACCACCGCTTGTTCCTTTTTTGCTGTATATAAGTGTTCCCGGAATGTAATTGTCGGGTAGTTCATAACCTTCCTGAATCGCATTACTTATTGCTGATTCTTCAGGATATCCGGTTCTTACGCGCTCGATGTGCGATTCAATTCCACGGCCACCTTCAGCAGCATCTACCCATTTTTGTATAATAATTGCTTTTAGCTGATCTTGAAATCCGCT
>JBNKOT010000447.1:0-4030 GCA_050294855.1 Draconibacterium sp.
GAATCACTTTTTTAAAAATAACTAAACGACTATAAATGAGTTACATTGCCTTTTTCGATCTCGACCACACCATTTTAAAAATAAACAGCGGAGAAGCGCTTTTCAGAAGGGCCTATGAAAAAGGTATTTTGTCGAAAAGAAAATTTATTAGAGCCTATTTTTTAGCCGTTTTACACCAGTTTAATTTAATTGATTCGTTAAAGATTATCGAAAAGATTACCGTTTGGCTGGCTAAATATCCGGTAAAAGATATTGAGAATTTGTGTGCTGAAACGGTAATAAAGGATCTTATTCCGGCCATTAGACCACAAATTATCGAAGAGATAAATAAACACAAAAAGCAAGGAGCCGAAATCGTTATGCTTTCGTCGGCGATTACGCAGATCTGTTCTCCTTTAGCAAAACACCTTGGAATGAACGCTGTAATTTGTTCCGAACTTGAAACCGAAAATCAGAACTTTACCGGCTTGTCTTTGGGGCGGTTTTGTTTGAAGGAAGAAAAGTTGAAGCGTTTGAACCAGTACCTTCAAACCAATAAATATACCGGCTATGATTTGTATTATTATGGCGATTCCATCGACGATTTGCCGGTACTGGAGGCAGTTAAACACCCGGTTTGTATTAATCCGGATAAAGGCCTTGAAAAAATAGCCCGGAAACAAAATTGGGAAATTCATAACTGGGACTAAAATCTGTAATTTCTGAATTAGCTTATTGTTTCACCACCCCATCCCGTGTAAACCGGGTCACCCCTCCCATAAAGAAGAAGGAGGGGAAATAAAATTGTACTTCAAATATAATTTGGAAAAGAAGAGTTGAATTGTGCACGAAAATTCTCCTCCCAAAAGGAGGAGTACTCCACGAAGTGGAGGGAGGTGGTACAATCCATCTTTCTGCCAGTACATTCGTGCTTTAAAAATTCAATGTAACTTTTATTTCATTTCCGCGTCATTATTTTAGTTCTGCAAAGTACTTCTCTTTCAATTTATTACAAATTAGACCGGTTAGTTATGATAAAAAATTTGCTAAAGCACAGTCTGCGTTCATTTGGAAAACAAAAAGGATATGTTTTCATTAATATTTTTGGATTAGCAATTGGTATTGCCTGTAGTTTAATCATCTCGCTGTTTGTGCTTCATCAACTGAGTTACGATCAGTATCATACCAAAAAAGGCCGATTATACCGGTTGATATTGGACGGAAAAATTGGAGAACAAGAAGTTTTGGTTTCGTCAACTGCGGCTGTTATCGGACCAACAATGCTCGATGAATTTCCCGAAGTAGAAAATTTTGTGCGTTTAAACACTTTTGGAGAAACCATTGTAAAAAAGGAAGAAGATGTTTTTATTATCGAAGATTTTGCAGAAGTCGACTCTGCTTTTTTCGATCTCTTTTCGATTCCGCTCCTAAAAGGCGATATTAAAAATGTGCTGAATTCGCCCTATACAATGGTGTTGTCCGAATCAACAGCAAAAAAAATATTTGGGAATGAAGATCCTATCAATCAATCGCTAAAAATCAATACAAGAAACGAACCATATCGAATAACGGGTGTGATGGCTGACTTTCCGGAAAACACACATTTTAATGCAGAAATACTGACTTCGTTTATGACCAATCCTCGCTCCGGCGATACCGAGTGGCTCAACAATAGTTTTGAAACTTATCTTCTATTAAAACCAAATTCCAATCCACAAACGGTAAACAATAAATTTCCGGGAATGATTTCGAAATACGTCGGGCCAAAGGTTTTGGAAATGTTTGGTACTTCAATCGAAGATTTTTTTGCGGGTGGAAACCGATATAATTTTTATTTGCAACCCATCACAAAAATCCATTTCGATCCCACTGTCGAACATTCGGTTAAACCGGCTACCGATCCAAAATATTTATGGATATTCAGTAGTATCGCTGTTCTTATCATTGTTATCGCCTCTATAAATTTTATGAATTTATCTACTGCACAGGCTACAAAACGTGCAAAAGAAGTGGGAATAAAAAAAGCCACCGGTTCGTCGCGGTGGAATTTGATCAGCCAGTTTTTAACCGATTCAACACTTATCTCGTTTGTTGCATTAATCATCGCCATTGTGTTTGTGCTATTCGCACTTCCTGCATTTAACAAATTATTGGATTCGCAGGTAAAACTGAATTTATTAAGCAACTGGTATACTATTCCGGTACTGATTGGATTCTCGCTGATTGTAGGAATTCTGGCCGGTGTCTACCCTGCATTTTATCTTTCGTCGTTTAAACCGCATGCGGTGTTACGTGGAAAAGTGAGAGACGGAATAAAAAACGGAAAGTTCAGAAGTTTTTTGGTTGCACTACAGTTTCTGATTTCCATTGTGTTGATTATTGGTACTATGATTATGTACCGGCAATTACAGTTTATGTTGAATAAAGACGTGGGTTTTAACCGCGAAAACCTGCTGGTGATCCAACAAGCAGGTGCAATTGGCGACCGCGTTGCCACCTTTAAACAAGAACTCCTGAAAATACCGGCAATAGCTTCTGTTTCGGCATCGACGGCAATACCCGGGCACAATAACAACAACAACGGTTATATGTTAGAAGGCCGCTCATCGGAAACATTTTTGTTGCAAACCAGCTGGGTTGATTACGATTTTTTCGAAACGTATGGAATCAAACTGGCAGACGGACGATTTTTTGATAAATCGTTTCCTAGCGATCGGGCAGCTTGTGTGGTCAACCAAATAACGATGAAGGAATTTGAACTCGACAACATTCATTCTGAACGTTTTTATACCAAAGACAACAATGAAACCGAATACATTCCAATTGTCGGAGTTTGCGAAAATTTTCATTTTCGTTCGCTTCACAACCGAATTTCTCCGTACATCATGCGCTTTAAAATCGAAGGTAGGAACTATGGATACATTAGCGTGAAATTTTCGGGAAAAGCCACACTTTCAACCATCAATCAAATTGAAGGTATTTGGAAACAATTTGCAGAAAACAATCCACTGCAATATTTTTTTATGGACAACGATTTTGCAGAAATGTACAAAGTGGAGCGGCAGAATGCAAAATTATCGGTATTGTTTGCCATCCTCGGAATTTTTATTGCTGCACTCGGTTTATTTGGATTAACCTCTTTTACCATCGAACAACGCACAAAAGAAGTTGGCGTGCGTAAAGCAATGGGTGCATCGAATGCAAGTATATTCTACATTATTTCGAAAGAGATAATAATTTTGGTTTGTGTAGCCACAATCTTGGCCTGGCCGCTTATTTATTTTGTCTCCAACAACTGGTTGCAAAATTATTATTACCGTGTAAATCTGAGAATTATGGAGTTTGTACTTGGTTTTGTAATTGCCATCAGTATTGCACTGATCACCATCAGCTACCGAACCATTAAATCGGTGCAATTGAATCCGGCCGACACCTTTCGTTATGAATAATAACGGATAAATTATTTTTAGCCAGAAAATAGTAGTTAAAAAACCTTTCCGTTGTTGGCGGATCAAATGATAAAACACCTTGCTATCATATAAACACAAAGCGAGCAAACATTTTTTACCTAAATCATTCAGATTACAAAAGACCCCTTATCTTTGAACAAAGCATATTAATCATGAATATTTCTGTTGTAAAAGGAAATGGGAAAAAGGTTTTGTTCGAACCAAAAAAACTAAAACAGGCTCTGCAATCGGCAGGAGCCGGACCGGAAGAACAGAATAATATTACTGAACGGGTAACACAGCAATTATACGACGGGATTCCCACCCGGCAAATCTACAAAATGGCTTTCGACCTGCTGAAAAAAGAATCGCATAAAATGGCAGCGCGCTACAAGCTAAAAAATGCGATTATGGAACTTGGACCAACCGGATTTCCTTTCGAGATTTTTGTGGGAAAAATAATGGAAAGTATGGGTTACACGGTTGAAATAGGAGTAACTATTCAGGGGAAATGTGTACAACACGAAGTGGATGTGGTGGCGCGTAAACCAGGAGAAATGTTAATGATTGAGTGCAAGTTTCACAGCAATAATCAGACAAAC
>JBNKOT010000448.1:0-13659 GCA_050294855.1 Draconibacterium sp.
AATATTTTTAATTACCGAAACATTTAAATATTCCTTGTCGTCAGTTTTTGAAGTCACAAACTGGATGCGAAGTTTTTTCTTTTTATAAAACTCATTTAGTTTATTGCCTTGATCATCCAATACATAACTCGATTCTGTAAAATCATAAATGTACTCTTTCCCATTTTCGGGATAAAGATTCCAATTTTCGTTTTGTGCAAATCCTTTTAAAAAGAAGAAGAATAAAACAAAAGTGAGATATATAAATAATGGTTTCATATCTGTTGAAATTGGTTTACCCAAAGTTGGCAGATAAAATTGGATTAAAAAAGGGGCATTTATTCAACGGTGGCTTTGATTTATTTAACGGTAAATTTGTGAAGCAGCAAAAATTAATATTTCCAATCGTTGGTTATTGAATGTTGAATATTGGTTATTGGAAATTAAATTCAGGAAATATCCAATATTGAATAATCAATGTTCAATTTTCAAGAACGTTTCACGTAAAGGGCGCAAAGATATTCGCAAAGGGCGTAAAAAAGTTTTAAAAATCTGGCGTAAAAAAAAGGGAGCCTCTGCTCCCTTCTCTGCTGTTTAAAAACTAATTTTCTAATAATAAAAAATTGCTTATTTCTTTGTTTAATTGCTTCTATTTATCGGCTATTTTTTTGAACCAAATACGATTCCCCAACATGTAGTAGTCATCTTTCAATTCAGGATTAGCCGCAATTTCGGCATCGGTATGCGGAAAGTAGGGAACCAGTACATCGTCGCCTTTCGACCAGTTGGCAGGTGTTAAAACCTCAGTTTGATCTACGGTTTGTAAGGCTTCTACGATTCGTACAATTTCATTCATGTTTCGCCCGACTTGCATCGGATAAAAATTAATCGAACGAACCACATTTTTATCATCAATGATAAATACACCGCGTACCGCCTCTGTAGTACTTACAGGAGTGTGTAACATGCCATACTTTTTTGATATTACCGCCCTTTCATCATCAATCAACGGGAAAGTAATTTTTTGCACACCACGTCCTTTGTAATCCAATTCCTCAAGATGTGCTTTCCACATTTCGTGTTGCGTAAGTCTATCGGTAGAAATAACCGCCACCTTTACATTGAGTCGATCAAAGTCGTTGTGCATATACGCCAACTCTAATAATTCTGAAGTACAAACAGGCGTAAAATCGCGTGGATGACTAAAGAGAATTTTCCAGCTCGAACCATAATTGTCGGGAAAAGTTATTTTACCGTTGGTGGTCTTTGCTGTAAACGATGGCGCTTTTTCTCCAATTAAGGGAATTTGTTCTTTTTGTGCGTTAGACACAACTACCACTAATACTAATGAAAGGATTGTTAAGATCAATTTTTTCATGTCTTTAAAATTTAAATTGTTTAATTGCATGGCCAAGTTACGTCACAAAGCATGTTCAATACAATAGCAAAACTATATAAAGTTTAAAGAGTCTTTTATCTTGTTTTGCAATTTGGAACTTAATATCGCATTTGCATATCTTTTTGGTGCACTACATGGCTTTTTTATTTCTTTTTTCTATTTTGTTGATGAACTCTATAATTTATATATCTATATTCATATATTAATACTCATATGTCTTTATTGTACTTTTTAACGTTTATTAACATTTTAGTCGAATATTATGGTCGAATATTCGAAACAAGATGCATAAAAAAAGAGCGATAAATCGCTCTTTTCAAATCATTTATATATATTTTAATTCGTAGGTTTAGCAAATATTGAATTATCGAAATTTTCATTCAAAATAAACTCTTCAACAAGTATTACAGCTTTTCCCATTGGCGAATCCGATTCTAACTTCGTTGCCATGGTTACTCCATTCACGGTTTTATAATCCATCATGCGTTGCTCAACATCTACAGTTTGGCCTGCCGCCGTAATCTTTGCTTTTACTTTAAATATCAAATATGTACCGGCATCCATAAAATAGTTTTTAATATTACCATCTTTTGTGGTTAATTTAAGTTTATACGCTTCTTTGCCATCTGCATTCACTTTACCAATAAAGTCAATTGTATGTCCTTTCTTTTCGTAGTTGTACAACTCCCCTTCTATATCTGCCTGCTCTATCGCCTGTTTTAATTGATCTCCTTCCATGACTGTTGGATCAGGGCTTACCCAGGGCGCAATCATCCATCCTTTTTCGCCATCAAATGCCTGTACCATTTTTTGCCCTTGCATTTCCATTTCCACCCGAAACATGTCCGGCTTTTTAATTTTCATTTCCATGGGCAATTCCATTCCCATCTGACTGATTTTTGCTTTCATATGAAAAGAAGATGCAGCTACTAATTTATCCTGACCAACAGCTTTAAAATGATTTTTTAAAACATCGTCTAACGATTGCGCTTGTGCCACATGCACAAAAGCCATAAATAAAAGCACCAGTGTTGTAATAATTGATTTCTTCATTGGGTATTTTTAAAGTTAATTTTTAGGGTGAAAAGTTACAACTTCAAATTTAAATAGCGGCAGAAAAATTAAAAATATATTTCGGAAATAATGTTTTCAAACGGAATGCCTTTCTCAATAAGCAAGTCGCGAACTTCAACTACCATTATTGCTTTGCCACATAAATAGTATTTTACATCGGGAAATTTGTTAATCGTTTTTAAATAATCGCTGACTCTGCCCGGAAAAACATCGCACGATGACTCTTTGGAACAACACCGGACATAGTTTTCTTCAAATGCCTCATCGAGTTCGTCTTCAAAATAAAACTGATTAATGAATCTCATACCATGAATTAAATTTTTATTTTTCTGCTGTCCAGATCGGAACATGCTGTAAAAAGGAGCAATTCCTGTTCCGGTTGAAATCCACCAGGCCGGTTCTTCATTTCCGATAAAACTTCCGTAAGGTTTCGAAATTAAGATCTTATCTCCCGGAATCATTCTTCCCATTTTAGGTGTCAGAAATCCATCCTCTTTAATATTAAACAGAATCTTTAATTCATCCTCTTTGTTCCCACTGCAAATACTATATATTCTTGGCGGATGAGTCCGATCAACAGCAACTTTAACCACCTGTCCGGGTAAAAATTCCAGATTTCGTTTCACCGACAGCACAAATACATCTGGCGAAATTTCCACATTATTGGCGATGACAAACTCAAATAAATCAGCTTCGTTTTTTTGTGCTCTCTTATACGACATTAAAAAATTTCTTAATTGTTTAAAAACGAAAACGTGATGATCAGATTTTCGTCGGGAGCAGTAATCAGATTTTTTACTTGGTAATATACATCGAGCCTTTTCATTCTTACAATCTCTTCTGAATTACCCGAAAACTCAAGCAGTGTAACCTGGTGAGATTTTAATATAATGTGCTGCGGTGCATCGAATCCGATACCAGGCTGTACAAGTTCCAGTTCGTAATCGATGTCGGAACTGTTTTTTATTTGAACGTATTTACTGGTTTCTAATGTTAATTGAAGTGGAGAATAATCAAAATCAAGGGATTCAAAAAATAAAGGTTCTAAAAAAGTAGAATTTCCGATCAAGGTATTATCGAAATAAACTGCAGTTCTATGGTTAAAGAGCGCTTCTTTTATTCCACCTGCTGAACGGTTTTTTGCAAACACAAGCGTCATTGGTCGGTGTTGGCTGTTAAATTCCATTGGTCCGTGAACATCGCTGTTTCCAAACATTGTTAGTTGTTTTTCGTTGGCCCAGGCCAATGCTTCCTGACAATAATCTTCGTTATAAACTTCTATCCCATGGAGTAAATCGTTCTTGAAAAGAGCAGTGTGTTCGTCCCACCAAAGTGTTGAATCGGGTTGTTGCGCTTTCCATCCCGGGTGATTCCAAAAAATAAATGCACCCTGATCGCGGGCCTCTTTTAATGCTTCGTTTACATCGTCGCGCTCGAGCAAATTTGCATTGGTAATAAAAAGTGCGTTTAAATGCCCGGGTGGCATATCTCTGGTAATTTCTGCTCCTCGAATCAAAATAATATCGCGTTCTTCTGAAAGTGGTTTTGCAATTTCGTAGGAGCGATTATGATCGGCAACAATATCTTTTGAATGAGGTAAATACTCGATATGATCGGTGATTGAGATAGCATCCAATCCTTCTTCCCAGGCTTCGTTAATTCGAACGGTTGGCCAAACGGTTCCATCCGAAAAAACCGTGTGCATATGAAAATCGCACTTCAAGGTTTGATATCCTGAGATGTTTGGAATGTTTATGACCGCTTTCGATTGTGCAAACGATACTTGAAAAATCAACAGGAAAAAAAAGAATAAACCAATGCGTTTTATGAACATCTTGCTTTGTTTTTTTATAAAAACACAAGATAGAAATATCATTTATTTTATCCAATTAAATAAATTAGATGCTAAAGTATTTTAAGTTATGTAAATGAATGGTTAAGTTTAACGTAACTATCCCACTCTTTTTAATTTTTTTAAAAAGAGCGTTGTTAGTGAGTTAATTTATTCCGATCTTTGTAATTAAACGAATTATGGAAATACTATTTAAAAACTCTGGCAACCAAAGTCAGGCCGTTGAGTTAAAAAAAACAGGTCATAAAAAACACATTTTACGTGCCCTTTATTTCAACGGACCGCTGTCCAACTCCAAGTTATCCAAGCTAATTAATTTAAGTACACCAAAAATTAATAGTTTATTGTTGGAATTAATCGACGATGGATTGGTTGAAGAACTTGGCCGGGGCGACTCCAGCGGAGGCAGAAGGCCCAACATTTATGGAATGATTAAAAACGGTTTTTATGTGGTTGGAATTTCCATCAATATCAACAGAACCATTATTTCTATATTTAACAGTAACAATGAAGAAATAAGCGGACCACATTTTTTACCGGTAAAGATGCACTCCGACATGAAGATTTTTGGTCAGGTAAAAGAGGAGCTCGACCGGGTAATATTAAAAGCAAATATTCCGAAGGAAAAAATTCTGGTTGCCGGAATCGAAATTCCCGGTTTAATCGATCAGCGAAAAGGAATAAACAAAACGTATTTCCCGGATGTTCCAGACCTGGCAGATGAACTGCAACACATTTTTGAAATTCCTGTTTTTTTCTCACACGACTCAAAAATCAGAACATTTGCCGAACAACATTTTGGTCTGGCAAAAAACAAAAAGAACGTTTTAATGTTGCAGGCCGACTGGGGGCTTGGACTTGGAATTATAATCGATAAAAAACTTTACATTGGAAGATCGGGTTATTCCGGCGAGTTCGGGCATCTTCCAATTGTAGACAACGGCGTTTTGTGTGCCTGTGGAAAACAAGGTTGTTTAGAAACAATTGTGTCAGCAAATGCAATCGCACGAATGGCACGACAGGGAATTGAGAACGGAAATTCGTCGCTGATTAAACAACTCGTAAACAACGATTTAAAAAACATTGAAATATCGCATGTCATTCAGGCAGCCAACTCAGGCGATCAGTTTGCCATTTCAATATTTTCGGAAGTTGGCAGCTGGCTAGGTCGTGGAATTGCCTATTTATTACAAATATTCAACCCCGAACTTATTATTATTGGAGGCCGGGTTGCAGAAGCAAATCAATTTATTTTAGCGCCCATTCAACAAGCTATTCACACTTTTAGTAACAGAGATATTAGTAACAATACGGAAATAAAATTTTCCGAACTGGGTGCAAAAGCAGGTACAATGGGAATTGCTGCTTATGCTCTCGAGAAGATTTCTTCCTTAAAATAGAAAATTCGATGGACTTAAATTATACTAGCGTTGAAAAAGCGTTCTTTAAACAATCTAAGCTGAAAAAAATATCGACCCAAATGCCTTACATTACGGTTGAAAGTTTTCCTCAACTGGGACTTCTTTCGGCTTTAAGTTTTTTGGAATGGGCGGGCGAAAATCCGGACGGGGTGGTTAGTTTACCAACCGGAAAAACAGCTCAGCATTTTATCCAGTTTACCCATATACTAATGGACAACTGGCACAATAAAAAAGGAAAAGACATTCTTGAAAAATACCACCTTTCTGATCTTAAAAAACCCGATTTAAGTGGATTGCATTTTGTTCAGATGGGCGAGTTTTATCCGATAAAGTCGGAACAACACAACAGCCTATGCAATTATGCGCAAAACTATTACATCGAAGGTTTTGGGATGAAGAAAAAAAATGCGCTGCTCATCGATTCCGAAAAAATTAAGCTCGCAGAAGACAAACATTTTACCGAAATTTTTCCCGATTATATCATCGATTTAACACTACGTTTCCGGGAGGCAAAAACGCAACTGGAACAATTGCAAAAAGAATCGCTTTTTAAAATTGACGACTGGTGTAATAGTTATGAAAAGAAAATTCGGGAAAAAGGTGGAATTGGTTTTTTTCTTGGCGGCATTGGTCCCGACGGACACATTGCTTTTAATACACGTGGCGCCGACCATTTTGCAACAACCCGACTAACCCGAACCAATTTTGAAACACAAGCAATAACGGCTGCCGATTTGGGTGGAATTGAAGTTTCGCGAAACAGACTTGTAATTACCATTGGACTTGGAACGCTGGGTTACAATCCACAAAACAAGGCGGTTATATTTGCCGCCGGAGAAGCAATTGCTGACACCATTAAAGATGCTTTAGAAAGTAAACCCAAAGTGACGGCACCAGCCACATCGCTACAAAAACTTAAAAACGCACGCTTTTATTTAACCGATGGAGCCGCAGTAAAATTAAAGGATAGTGTTGATTATTTCTACAAAAATGGAGATTGGTCGCATAAAAAAACAGAGCGTGCCGTTATCGAACTCTGTAAAAAAATAAACAAATTTGGCTCGAAGCTGGATATTGACGATTTAAAAGCCGACAAATATTGCAGTATGATTCCCGGGTTAAACGAAAATACGGTTCAAACGGTCATCGATTCTATCAGCGCAAAAATCCGCCGGGGAATGGAAAAAGAAGTTAACCAGGTTTATTATCACACCGGTCCGCACCACGACGATATTATGCTGGGAATCATGCCGGTTACAAATCGTCAGTCGCGCGACGCAAGTAACGAAATGCATTTCTCAGTTTTAACATCGGGATTTACCGCCGTAACCAACTCGTTCTTATACGATTTATTAATCGATACTAAAAATTTGATGAATCAGAACAAAATTCATATGATTCATTTTCCTGATTTTTTCATTGATGGATACAAATACAAGTGGGACAAAGATATTTATCATTATCTCGATAATATTGCAGCGCAGAACGAAGAAGAAAAACGCCGGGGAGTTTGCCACCGTGCGATTCGTGCCATGGTTACGCATTGGACCATTCGTAACCGCGAAGAGCTCCGCGAAGTGATTTACGAAATTCTAAGTATTCTGAAAAACAGTTACGATGGTGGTAAAAATCCACCAAAAATTCAGAAACTAAAAGGAATGATTCGTGAGTTTGAAGAAGAACTTGTTTGGGCACATTACGGAATTATGGTGAAAAATGTACATCACCTTCGATTAAGCTTTTACCAGGGAAATACTTTTTCGAGCAAACCCGATTACACCGGTGATGTTTTACCAATTCTCGAAGATTTCAGAAAATACAAACCTACAGTAATCAGCCTTGCAATGGATCCGCAAGGAAGCGGTCCCGATACCCACTACAAAGTTTTGCAGGCAATTGCACGTGCTGTTGAAGAATGGGCCAAGGAGGAAGATTTAAGCAAATTACGAATTGTAGGCTACCGAAATGTGTGGTTTAAATACAATCCATGGGATGTTGAAGTGATTGTTCCGGTGTCGTTAAATGCACTGGCGACCTTAGATAAATCGTTCTCGGAGTGCTATGTAACGCAAGTAAATGCATCGTTCCCGAGTTACCAACTCGATGGAAAATTCAGCGATTTAACGCAACGTGTTTGGTTCGACCAACACAAACAAATCCAGTTTTTACTGGGTAAAAATTTCTTTTATCAAAATGAATCTCCATTATTGCGGGCGACACATGGAATGGTATATCACCGCGATTTAAATGTGAATGAATTTTTAAAAGAAGCATTCAAAATGGAAAAAACAATGGAAGGAATTTTATAAAACTAGAATCAATGAAGTTAGTTATTCGAGAAAATTACGAACAAATAAGCCAGTGGGCTGCACAATATATTGCCAATCGGATCAATGATTTTAATCCAACAAAAGAAAAACCTTTTGTGATTGGATTGCCGACCGGATCGTCGCCGCTGGGCACTTACAAAGAACTGATTAAATTATATAAAGCCGGAAAAGTATCTTTTCAGCACGTGGTTTCTTTTAACATGGACGAATATGTTGGAATCGCAAAAGAACACTCTGAAAGCTACCATCGTTTTATGCACGATAATTTCTTCGATTTTATCGACATGAATAAAAACAACATTAATATTTTAGACGGAAATGCTGACGATCCCATTAAAGAATGCCAGCAGTACGAAGCCAAAATCAAAGCATTGGGCGGTATCGAACTTTTTATGGGCGGAATGGGTGCCGACGGACATATTGCTTTTAATATTCCCGGATCGTCGCTGCAATCGAGAACCCGACTGGTTAATTTAAATTACGATACAATTGTAGCCAATTCAAGATTTTTCGACAACGACATCAACCAAGTGCCAAAACAGGCATTAACTGTTGGCGTTCAGACTGTACTCGATTCAAAGGAAGTGCTGATCGTTGTTACTGGTTATAAAAAAGCGCGGGCACTTCAGCATGTCGTTGAAGAAGGAATAAATCATATGTGGACTTTGTCGGCTTTGCAAAACCACCCCAACAACACAATTGTTTGCGACGAAGATGCAACCATGGAATTAAAAGTTGGAACCGTAAAATATTTCCGCGACTTAAAATAGAAAGTATAAAAAATAAACTACCTCGTAGCAAAGATTACATACACCCTATAAATGTATATATCCCGATACGTTTTGCTATTGGGATTCGTTCAACAAACTGCTCTCGATTCACTTCGTTTTCGAAAATTGAGTTTCGCGAATAAAAACTGCCCACCTGTTTCCAGCGTGGGCAGTTTTGTTTTATAATCCCGAATAGATTAGTGTTAAAACACATAGACAATGTAGCATTTCTTTTATTTCAAAACAAATGATAAAAGCTTCTACTTTGCATTTTTATAACATTAATTCTTTTTCAAAAAACATTTCAAATCTGATAAATTCTTTTATTGAACTTTTTGAGAATTACTTTCCCGAAAAATTATTCTGACCCCGATTTTTTCATCAGCTTCATGGGTTTGACAACCACTTCTTCACCACAGGCAGGGCAGTTATAAATTTCGCAACCAGTGCAGGCAAAACAGTTGCTGCAAACCCTGCGAACATCTAAATTCGAAAATTCAAAATTACAGGCCTTACAATTATAGAACTTCTCTTTTTTCCCGGAGATCATTTAAAAAAGTATTTTGATAAACGAAGTACAGCAAAAATAGTAACCAGCGTAAAAATGATGGCTGCTCCCGATGGAATATCCAGGAAATAGGAAATAAACAAACCTGTAATTGTTCCGAAGAACGCAAATACCGACGAAAGAAGAATTAACTTTTTGAAGTCTTTGGTGTACAAATTTGCAGTTGCTTGAGGAATGGTCAGCAAAGATAAAATCAGAATAATTCCCACAACCCGGATGTTTAATACTACGGTTAACGCAATTAAAATCATGGTGAGGTAATTAAATAAAGCCACTGGTAAACCTGCAGCACGCGCAAATTCCTCGTCGAAAGCGATGTACAAAATCTTTCTGAACAACAAGGAAAAAAACAGGATGATCACCACATTTAAAAGAAACATCCACCAAAGCTCCGAACTACTAACCGTTAAAATATTCCCAAAAAGGTAACTCATTAAATTTGGCGTGTAACCCGGAGTGAGATAAATAAAAATAATACCGAGTGCCATTCCGAGCGACCACCAGATTGCAATCGAAGAATCTTCGCGTATTTCTGCAACCTTTGTAAAAAACTGAATGCCCAGCGCCGAAAGTACCGCAAACAAAACTGCTCCCAGCAACGGATTAAATCCAAGGAAAAAGGCCAGTCCGATTCCGCCAAACGAGGCATGCGTTATTCCGCCGCTGATAAATACAATTCTGCGCGAAACAATATAACTCCCGATAATACCACACGAAATACTTGCAAAAACGGCGGCAAGAAAAGCTTTCAGAAAAAAATCGTATTGAAAGAGTTCGAAAATAGCGCTCATATTAATGGTGGTGTTTTAGTACGGTATGCGGAATTTCTCCGTGAGAAATAATCTGGATCGGGCAATTATAACCGTCGAGCTGTTCCTGAGAAATATGGTTGCTCGGGTGATAATGCAAATCGCCGTTTACACAGGCAATGGTTTTTACATAACTCGATATGGTGCCCACATCGTGAGAAACCAAAACAATTGCAATTTTTTTGTTTAATAATCTGAGTCGTTCATATAATTCTCCTTCAAACCGATTATCAACAAAAGTATCGGGTTCGTCGAGTATCAATAATTTTGGATCGCTCAATAAAGCCCGGCATAAAAAAACACGTTGCATCTGTCCGCCCGAAAGTTCGCCAATTGCTTTATTCCTGATATTTTCAACACCCATTTCTTCGAGTAAATACTCGGCTCTTTCGCGAATTAATTTTTTCGATTTTATTGCACCTTCCATTATTTCTCCCGAGCATACTACGTCGAAAACAGTAATTGGAAATTTACGATCGATGTGTTTTACCTGCGGCAAATAACCTATCGGCTTTTTCTTGTTACTAATATCCTTTCTGAATTCAACCTTGCCTTTATAAGGTTTTAATAATCCAAGAATCGCTTTAAGCAGGGTCGTTTTTCCACCGCCGTTTGGCCCGATCACACCTATAAAATCTTTTTCAAAAATCTCAAGATTTACATTTTTTAAAACCGGTACTTTCTCGTAACCGACATTTAAACCTGTTATTTTTACAAGTGCTTCCATTAAAAATTATCGGTCAAAATCTGTGTGAGTTCCTTTAAATTCTCCTCCCACGCCGAATCGAGCGGACGAACCTGAACAATTATACCCTTTATTTCTTCGGCAAAAACCCGGGCGTTTTCTCGATCAAATTCATCCTGTATATAAATGACTTTAATATTTTCATTTTTTGCCATGTCGACAACCGAAGCCAACTGTTGAGGAGTTGGTTCTTTTCCATCAGTTTCGAGCGAATACTGAAGCAGTCCGTAATCGCGTGCAAAATAGGTCAGACTCGGATGAAACACAATAAATTTTCGGCCTTCAAAAGGTCTTAATTTATTTTTGATTTCAATATTTAATCGATCAATTTCTTTAACAAACCTCAGATAATTTCCTTTGTATTCTGCCGACTTTTCAGGTTTTAACATCGAAAGTTCGTCGTATATTTTTTGGGCCATTTTTTTAACCAGATGCGGAGATAACCAAATGTGCGGATCGATTCCGTTCATATGAACATGATTACCGTGTTGTTCCACACTCTCGGCAATTAAATCTAAACCTTCCGAAAGATCAACTACTTTCATGGTTTTGTTGGCTTCCGCAATTTTATCTTTCCAGGCATGTTCGAAACCGATGTAACCAATCCGAAACCAAACCGCCGAATTTGTTATTTCTTTTAGTTGCGAAGGCAATAAAGTATAGTCTGCCGGACTTGAACCCCGCGGAATTAAAACATTCACTTTAAAATCGTCGCCGGCAATTTTTTCAACAAAAGTTTTTTGTGGCAAAATACTTACCGTAATTACATCGCCGGCTTTGTCCTTTTTTTCTGAATTGCAGGCTACCAGTGTCGAAACGATAAAGAAGAATAAAAATATTTTTTTCATGAATTCTATTTTGAGTCTTCACTCTAACAATAATTTGCAAATTTAGTTTTAACTTTTTGAAAAGCCCTAAAATCAGCGAGAATACTAACTTTTTTTGGTGCTTTTTCTCTTGTTGGGAGGCACCGGATCGTGTCCGTGCGTTCCCCATGGATGACATTTCGAAATCCGTTTTGTTGCCAGCCAAACACCTTTAAATGGCCCGTGAATTTTTATGGCCTGAACTGCATATTCCGAACAGGTTGGATAATGCCGGCACGATGCAGGAGTAAGTGGCGAGATCGCATATTTATAAATATAAACCGGTATTAGAAAAATCCAGCCTAAAAGCTTCATAATTGCACGTATAACCTTTTGCATATTTTAAATTCTGCTACAAAACTACAATTAATCCTTGAGTTGCCCGAAATTCGTTTTTTCAGGTTGTTAAAAATTCATAAAAAGCCAATTGTAAGATCGGTCTATCCCTTATAAAACAGCAAATACAGATGTTTTACAAATTGTGTTTCGTGAGGGTTTCTTTTTGGGTTAGTCCAATTTTTTCATTTTATTTGTGTAACCTTAGCGAAAGGTTAAGAAATATAGTTAATTACCAACTATAATTACCAATGCAAAAAAACAGATACGGCGCATTCTAAGTAGTGTTTGCGAATAAATAAACAAGCTAAATCAAAAAAAATAAATAATTATTAAAATCAAACCAGAATTCGAGTTTTCAACTTCAATGTTGCAAAATTTGACATCTCATTAAAAAAATTAACTATGACAACTAAAAAACAAAATTTTGCACTTCCAGTCGCGATGATGTTCTTTCTATTTTTCATCATTGCATTTGTAACGGGCCTACCAAGTCCAATGGGGGTTATTGTAAAAGAGCAGTTTGGATTATCAAACTTTCAGGCTCAACTTGGATTTTTAGCCAACTTTATGGCTTATGCTGTTATGGGAATTCCGTCTGGGATTCTGGTGCAGAAAATAGGATACAAAAAAACGGCTCTTGTGGCATTAGTAATGGGCATAGTTGGAGTTTTTGTAATGTATCTTGGAGGCCAATTAACATCGTTTACGATTTATATTTCGGGAGCATTTATTGCAGGTTTTACCATGTGTTTGCTGAATACAGTAGTGAATCCAATGTTAACTGTATTAGGTTCTGAAAAAGGAGCAAACCAACGTTTAAACTTTGGTGGTGCACTTAATTCATCGGCTGCAACAATTGTTCCGATGGTTGGTGGTTGGATGATGGGAGCCGGTGCCTCTAAAACAATTAATGATGTAAATCCTTTATTATTCACTGCAATGGCAATTTTTGCAGTTGTATTTTTAGTTTTACTTTTTGTTCGTATTCCTGAGCCAGAAGTAGCAAAAAACGAGAATATTGCAGCAAGTATTAAACGTGCATTATCTTACAAACATTTTGCTCTTGGCGTAATTGCAATTTTCGTATATGTTGGAATCGAAATTGGTATTCCAAGTATGGCGAATTTATATATGGTTAACGATTTGGGCTACGATCCGGGTATTGCAGGTAGTTTAGTTGGAACGTATTGGTTGTTAATGCTTGTTGGACGTTTAGTAGGCGGATTCCTGGGAAAAACTTTCAATAGTAAACAAATGATGACTTTCGTTTCTGCACTTGGGCTAATTTTAGTTGGTGTTGCAATTATTAATCCCGGTATTACAGTAAAAATGGTGGGTATTGCAAGTAACCTTTCAATTGAAATAGTTGAAGTGCCTCTGGCAATAATGTTCCTAACCCTGGGTGGACTTTGTACCTCGGTAATGTGGCCTGGAATTTTTAATCTTGCCACAATCGGAATGGGTAAATATTTAGGCATTTCTTCCGGTATTTTTATGACCATGGTTA
>JBNKOT010000449.1:0-3844 GCA_050294855.1 Draconibacterium sp.
CTGGACAGAAGAAATTTCCAACGAAAAATGTTGTCGTATAAAATTCTGAATAAACTGGAAGAGCGTAAAACCGGAAGTGCCAATAAATCGCCGTTTCTCTATGAATTTAATCTCAAAAATTACGAAAGTGCGCTCAAAGACGGTTTAAAAGGAGGCTGGTAAATCTTTCCTTTTTTTGAAAACAAGCTGTATTTTTCTCAGATTGCAAACAAGGAATTTACCGTTGTTACAAATAAGGTGTTTTATTTTTTCCGCCAAAAGTTATAAAATGGGTCGCTCCGGAAACAATTCCGCAAACGCCACCTATAAACTTTACATTTTCGATTTCGTTTCCTACCTGTGAAATCCCTGCCTTTCCATTACCCATATTAATCACCGAATGACGTACAAATCAGTATTGTGCATAATGAGTGCGAAGTACAACGGCATTTGATTTTCCGTCTGCAATGCTAAAATTGATGTTTGAGATGGCACTGTAGAAAGTTCCAGGATTGCCATCCTGAGCTTGATTTTCTGCATCGACCGATATGTCAGAATTATCGGAAATAAGATAATAACCTGAGTTCTCAATATCTGGGTATAAACCCAATGGCTATTTTGAGTATGCAGTTGAAGCGAGAACAACAATAAAATCTACAAAACAAATGGTTTGTAAAGTAGCAGGTTCACTTCAAAAGTTAAAAATTATTTTTCGAAGATTAAGATAAAAAAAGGGATGCCAGAGCTTCCCTTTTTTGTATAATCATATTCATCTATTTCAGAATGAATGTTGTATTTTGAGTAAATATGCCGATTTATTTTAACTCAATTTCTTTTTTCAGTTTAATATCCCCGGCAGATCCACCTACCAATAATTCAATGTTGCACAAATCATCATCCCACGCATGATTTAATTCGTTCCAGTATTGCAGATTTTTTACTGGGATTTCGAGGCTTACTGTTTTGCTTTCTCCTGAATTGAGCAAAATGCGCGAAAATGCTTTTAATTCTTTATCCGGCCATTCAACTGAAGGATTTACTCGATGAACATAAGCCTGAACAACTTCTTCGGCAACCATTGAACCTGTATTTTTCAATTCAAACGAAATTGAAATCACATCCTTATTACCATACTTGACTTTGTCTGTTTTCAAATCAGAATATTCAAAAGTTGTATAAGTAAGTCCATGACCAAACGGATACATCACCGGAAGTTTTTTTGTATCAAACCATCGGTAACCGACCAATGATTCTTCGGAATAATAAGCAGTATTTGAATCTTCGTTTAAGTTTTCATCTGCTTGATTGTTTTTAGTTAATCCCACTGAATCGGTTTCTGAAACAAGCTCTGCAAAAATATCTGAACTTTTTGTGCCCTGCGGATAATTCCCCATGGCATAAGCCGGCGAATCTTCCAGTTTTATAGGCAATGTAAAGGGCAAACGTCCACTGGGCGAAATATTTCCGAGAAGTACATCAGCGAGTGCATTTCCGCCTTCGGTACCATTAAACCACGAAATTAGCAAAGCTTTCGATAACGGATTAACCACATTTAGGTCGTTGGGAGCGCCACTTGTAAGAACTGTTACAATATTCGGATTTACTGCAGCAATTTTCTGAATCAATTCATCTTGTCCTGATGGTAATTTGATATTTTTTCTATCGCTGCCTTCTGTTTCAACCGAACGATTATCTCCACCAATAAATAAAACAATAGATGCTTTTGCCGCAACTTCGACCGCTTCTTTTGTCAATTCACGAACTTTCAATTCTTTTTCTCTTGCTTCTTTTTCAAGCTGTTCAGGTGATTTTCGTCCCCAGCTGAATTCAACCGGAACGTATCCTTTTGCAAAAATAATTTCAGCTTTATCTCCAATGCGGTTTTTCAATCCTTCAAGCGGAGTAACTTCGTACAATGTTTTCACTCCCGCGCCCATTCCACCTGTCGCCATTATTTGTGTTGCATTGGCTCCGATTACTGCAATCACCGGTTTATCGTTAAGATTTAACGGTAAAACGCCTTCATTTTTTAATAAAACAATTGATTTGCTGGCCACATCGTAGGCAATTTTTTGCTGTGCAGGTTGCGAAGTAATTTCCTTATTTGCCTGTTCTTCCGGAATTGGTTTAATCGCCATTCTAACCCTCAGAATTTCGCGAACCCGTTGATCGATGATTTCTTCCGAAACCAATCCGGCTTTTGCTGAATCAAGCAGTGCCTGCCCTAAAAATTTTTTATCGGGCATTTCTACATTAAGACCGTTGGTAACTGCATTTACAGTGCTGTGTGTTCCACCCCAGTCGGAAATTATCATTCCGGCAAATCCCCACTCATCGCGAAGAATCTTATTCTGGAGATCATCATTTTCAGAACACCACCAACCATTTACTTTATTATACGCAGCCATTACTCCATAAGCATCTGCCTCAACAACAGCTGCTTTGAATGGTGGCAAGTAAATTTCACGCATGGCACGTTCGCCAATCATTACATCTACTGTACCGCGGTTATTTTCCTGGTTGTTTAAAGCATAATGTTTCAGGCAAACAGCTGCACCATTTTCCTGTACACCATTTGTATAACCAACCGCTAAACGCGAACTTAGAAACGGGTCTTCGCTCAAATATTCGTAGGTACGGCCACATGTTGGAATTCGCTGAATATTAATGGCCGGACCAAGTATCATATCTTTCCCACGCAAGCGGGCTTCCCGCGCCATTCCGGTTCCATATGCATACGCAAGCTCGGGACTCCAGGTGGCAGCCAAAGCTGAACCTGTTGGAAAAAAGGTAGCTTTATCGGTTTCCAAACCTAGCGGACTCCAACTGTGGGGTTGCAATTCTTCACGTATTCCAAAAGGTCCGTCGGCATATTTCATATCGGCAATTCCTAACCGTTCTACACCCGCGGAAGCAAACATCGTTTTACCATGAAGCATTTCTACTTTTTCTTCCAGTGTCATCTGTGTAATGATGTCTTCAACCTGTTTGTCGTACTGAAGAAGAGCCGACTGGTGATTTTTTTCTCCGGCACAAGCTGCCAGAATGATTGCAACGAATGCAACAGCAATAATTTTTGAATTCATTTGAAAATGTTATATCAATTATCTTTTAGTTTTTTTTTACTTTTCTCGTTCTATACTAAATCGTTTTTTTCTGGGACAGGCAAAAACGTTCAATATTTTGAACAAGTTTTTTGATGTTTCTATTGAAACAACTGCGGTACAAATTCCGATAAATAAACCCGCCAATTTTTCCAGATGTGACCACCCTCGCTTTCGCGATAAATGTATTTCATTCCAAGCCCATCTAGTTTCTGTCTGAACTTAGTATTACCTTCATACAGAAAATCGTCTTTCCCAATTCCGATCCAGTATAACTTATATCCGTTTTCCTTTTGTTTTTGCAAGGTACCGTCGATGTCGCTATAAACTTCGTGTTCTACATTTTGATTGGGTAAAATGGCTGCAGAAAACAATCCGACATAATTAAAAGTATTTGGATAATACCTCGAAATGTGTAAGGAATGATATCCGCCCATCGATAGTCCGGCAATAGCGCGATTGGCTTTATCGGCTTTTACACGGTAATTATTTTCAACAAATTTGATGATATCGGGGAAAGTGGCTTCGTAAGTTCCGTCCATGGTTTTTGGTGCCATAAACTGCGGTTTATAATATCCCAAACTTCCAGCCCCCGGAGCTGCATCCTGTGTTACGTTTGCATTTGGCATTACCACAATCATTGGCTTTGCTTTTCCGTTTGCAATCAGATTATCCATAATTTGTGCTGCCCTACCAAGTGTACTCCAGGCTTCTTCGTCTCCACCGGCACCATGCAGTAAATATAAAACCGGATATTTTTC
>JBNKOT010000450.1:0-5338 GCA_050294855.1 Draconibacterium sp.
ATGGCCCACGCTCGCTTACCGATGCCGAGATAATTGCCATAATAATTGGATCGGGAAATACGAAAGAAACCGCTGTCGAATTATCGAAAAGAATTTTAGCATCGACCAACAATAACTTAAACGATTTAGGACGAAAAGGAATCGATTACCTCAAATCTTTTAATGGAATTGGAGAAGCCAAAGCCGTTGCCATTGTTGCCGCATTGGAACTTGGAAAGCGCCGGAAAGAAGCCAACGTTTTTAATAAAAGCAAAATAACCGGAAGCAAAGATGCTGCCGACTTTTTTCAACCGCTGCTGGGCGATTTAAACCACGAAGAATTTTGGGTGATGATTTTGAACCGCGGCAATAAAATTATCGATACTTTTATGATTAGTCAGGGTGGAGTTTCAGGCACCGTAATCGATGTTCGCTTAATTCTGAAAAAAGCAATACAACAACTGGCAAGTTCGATCATTCTGTGCCACAATCATCCATCTGGAACCATGCAGGCATCGGATGCCGATTTAAAGATTACAACCAAAATAAAAGATGCCGCAAAAGTAATGGACATTGCGGTGCTCGACCATATTATTATCGGGCAAAGTAACTACTTAAGTTTTGCCGACGAAGGATTGCTGATGAACTAAAACAACCAACCAACAAAAAAATGAAATTATGATACTAATCTATTCAGAAGAACTTACCTCAAGAATTAAATACATTTCTGAATTAATTTTTACACAAATTCTTCAGGTTGAAGTTGCATTTACTTCGAATTCTGTCGATTTTAAACACTCGACTTTACCCAAAATAAATTATTCGTTCGAGAAATTTGCAGACGAGTTTTACATCAAACCACACCGCTTGATGCATTGCAAGGCCATAATTACTCCAACCATAAATTCGGTTTGGTACGAAAACGAAAAATACTTTTTTGAGAGTTCTAACGACTCTGTACTTCCCTTCGATCCGTTTGCAGCGTCGTTCTATCTGGTTACCCGACACGAAGAAAATACCGAAAAAAATTTCGATAAATTGGGACGATATCCGGCCGCCAACAGTATTCTTAGTAAATACAATTTGTTAAAAAAACCGGTGGTAAATATCTGGGCAAATTTACTTGCCAAAAAACTAAAAGTCCATTATCCCGACCTTCAGTTTCCAAAAAGAAAATTCGAATTTCTTTCCACCATCGATATCGACAATGCGTGGGCCTATAAACACAAAGGATTTTTCAGATCGACTGGTGCTTTGCTTAAAAACATTGTAAAAGGTAATTTTACCGAATTCAGCGAACGTTTTAAAGTACTTCTGGGCTCTGCCAAAGATCCGTACGACACCTACCAATATCTCGACACGTTCTTTCAAGGAAACGAAGCAAAAGTGAAGTTCTTTTTTCTTCTTGGCGATTACGGATTTTACGACAAAAATATTTCGTACAAAAATCCGGCGTACAAAAAACTCATTCAACAAACCAAAGAAAAATACAAGGTTGGTATTCATCCTTCGTTTGCCTCCGGTCAGAAAAAAGGAATGAGACGATTGAAAAAAGAGAAAAAAAGACTCGATGATATTACGGGTGAAAATACAGTAGAAAGCCGGCAGCATTTTTTGCTTATGAAATTTCCAAAAACATTTCGCCGTTTAATAAAAGCCGGAATCGCCAAAGATTATACAATGGGTTACTCGGAGCAACCCGGTTTCAGAGCCGGAATTTGTACACCTTATTATTTCTACGATCTAAAAAAAGAAAAAACAACAAACCTGCTCGTTGTTCCGTTTCAGGTAATGGATGGCACTTTGCGCCACTATTTGCAACTTCCGCCGGAGAAGGCTTTTGCTGAAATTAAGGAATTAATGCAGGAAGTTAAAAATGTTGGTGGTACATTTGTGAGCATTTGGCACAACGAAACGGTAAACGACACCGGTTTGTGGAAAGGCTACCAACAAGTTTTTGAAAAAATGAACCAATTGGGTTTTGAATGGGCGAATGAATAAAACAGCTAATTTACGTTACATCAAACACGGCGAAATCGATTTTGAGAAGTGGAATCGTTGCATCGACAATGCACCAAATTGCAGGGTTTACGCGTACGACTGGCACCTCGATCGAACGGCTGTTGAATGGGATGCGCTGGTTTGGCGCGATTATGAATTTGTGATGCCACTCCCCTTTCGTAAGAAATTTGGAATTAGCTATTTGTACCAACCACTTTTTACGCAACAAATGGGCATTTTCCCTACGCCGCAAAAAAACATTGTCAAACGGTTTTATACCGAACTTTTTAAACGCTTTCATTATTCCGATTTGCAAATCAATGCTGAAAATCCTGAATTTTCTGATCTGGACAATTTGGAATTTGTTCCGCGTAAAAATTATTTACTCCCGTTGCCAAGCAATTATAAAACCCTGGCTTCTGCATTTTCTACCAATACAAAACGTAATCTGGCGAAAGCAAACAAAAATAAGTTACACCTCGTTTCTGGAATTCGGCTGGAAGAATACATGGATTTCAAAATCAAAAACCTTCCTGTAAAACTTAATAAACACGAAATCAACAGCATCAGAAGTTTAATTGCTTTGGGTCAGCACAAAGGTTTTGGAGAGATTTATGGTGTTTACACTGCCGACAATAATTTATGTGCAGCTGTTTATTTTTGCCGCTGGAAAAACCGGATAATTTATATGAATGCTGCGTCGAATAAACAGGGAAAAGAACTTCGCGGAATGTATTTTTTAGTTGACCAATTTTTAAAAACCAATGCAGGCAAAAACATGCAGATCGATTTCGAAGGATCGATGATTCCTGGAGTTGCCCGCTTTTATGAAGGATTTGGTGCTGCTCCCGAAACGTATTTTCAGCTTAAATTTAATCGTTTACCTTTACCTCTCAAATGGTTTAAATCGTAGTTGAAAAATGAGAAAATTTCCTCGTTTTATAAGCAAACAAATTGCCAGGTACTGGCCCGAACAACTCCTTTATAAAACGAAAACGCCTGTTTTTCTGCCTTTTTACCATGTAGTTAGTAATTCAAAACTTCCCTACATTTTAAATTATCCGTACTTCAATTCTGCTCAATTCGAAAACCAACTCGATTACTATTTAAAGTATTTTAAACCGGTTTCGCTGAATTATATTTTGGAGCATCCGAAAACAAACAAAAAAGTTTTTCATCTAAGTTTCGACGATGGTTTGCGTGAATGTTTTGAGGTGGTTGCGCCCATTTTAACGAAAAAAGGAATTCCGGCAACGTTTTTTGTGAACTCCGGATTTGCAGGGAATCAAGAATTATTTCATCGGTACAAAGCGAGTTTGATTCTTTCTGAATTAAATAAAACGAAAAATACCGAAGCCGTTAATTTTTTAAAGGACAACGGATTAACTCGCGATTCGATTTTGCAAACCAACATTTCTCAGGTTGAAATTTTAAATCAAACGGCGACATTTTTAAACATTAATTTTGCTGACATACTAAAAGAAACAAAACCCTACTTAACTTTACAACAAATTTCGGAAATACAGCAGCAGGGATTTTCGATTGGAGCACACAGCGAAAATCATCCTGAATTTTACAAGATTAGCGAAGAAGAACAACTCAACGAAATAAAACAAAGTATAAATTGGGTGGTCGAAAATTTTAATCCTGAAATAAAAACATTTGCATTTCCGTTTACCGACGACGGGGTTTCGCTGCAATTATTAAAGCAACTAAAAACAGATAACATTTGCGATCTTACGTTTGGAACAGCCGGACTAAAGTACGATGAATGTGTCACTCATTTCCAACGTTATCCGGCAGAGCAGAACGGAAGTTTTAAACTGAATTTAAAAACGGAGTGGGTTTATTATAAATTTAGAAATACCATCGGAAAATCGACAGTAACACATTGAATTTAGAAATCAAAAAAATACGGTTAAAAGAATTGCGCAACTTCGTTAACAGCGAAGAATTTGCACAGTTTACAACAATTCCGATTACCCCGGAACGTGCCGAATCGTATATTCATAATCCACATGCAAGGCCCGACGATGTTATTTTATACCTTGGTTATATCGAAAAAAAACTGGTCGCATTCCGTACACTTTTTGCCGATGTTGCCCGTTCGGAGAAAGAACAAATTCGTTTTTCGTGGTGCAGTGGAAACTGGGTTCACCCCGATTACAGGCGCTTGGGGTTTTCCGAAAAACTGCTGAATGAAGCTTTCTCGGATTGGAACAAAAAACTGATGTTTACCAATTATGCGCCCAATTCCGAAAATCTTTATTTAAAAACAGGGGCCTTCAAATCCATTCATCAGTTCGAAGGCGTGCGTGCGTATTTATTTCCAAAAACAAGAAAATTAATTGCAGCGGCGAACAAAAACAAAATCACTAAAACCATTTTTTCGTCGATTGATTTTATTATTTCTATCTTTTCTTCATGCCGATTACTTTTCTATTCCGAAAAAATGGAAAGCAATTTTCGTTTCGAAACACTTGAAACTCCCGACGAACAATGTTATTCGCTGGTAGATAAAAATGCGACACTCTCCTGTTTTGATCGAAACCGGAAAGTATTCGAATGGATTTTTCAATTTCCATGGATTTCAAAAACAAATCTTTCATTTAAAAATAGTTATCCATTCTCATCGTTTTCCGATTCGTTTAAATATCAAACAATCAAAATTTTCAGACAAAATAATTTTGTTGGATTTTTTATTTTTTCGATCCGCGACGGACATTTAAAAACATTGTATTTTAATACAACAGAAAATGTGAATGTTGAAATTTCAGAATATTTAAAACGGTATTGTTACCTCAATAAAATAGAAATGCTAACAATCTACAATTTGCCTGTTTCAAAGGAAATATTTAAACGAAAATTCCCATTTTTACACCAGAAAAGATACGGGCAGAAAATTTATTGCTCATTCGATATAAATATTGTAAAAAGATTGCATTTTCAAGACGGCGACGGAGATGTAATATTTACTTAATTGAAGAAAAATGGAAATTAAAATTTTAGGAAATAACCACTCAATTTTAGATCAGTATTTATCCGAAATCAGGGATGTAACCATCCAAAGCGATCCACTACGATTTCGTGACAACCTCAATCGTATCGGAGAAATATTTGCTTACGAAATCAGTAAAGAACTAACTTTTAAAGTTAGCGATGTGCAAACACCACTTGGAATTGCCAAGGTTCCAACCATTGAACAACAGCCCGTTTTGGCTACGATTTTAAGAGCCGGACTTGCCATCCACAACGGACTTTTACACATTTTCGACCGAGCAGAGAACTGTTTTATTTCGGCATTCAGAAAATATACCGACAAAGAGGAATTCGAAATTGAGTTTGAATACATGGCCTC
>JBNKOT010000451.1:0-4275 GCA_050294855.1 Draconibacterium sp.
GAGTACCGGCAATACAATTTTCCCCCACTTTCTATTCATCATTCCCCATTTTCTTATATTGTCAATAAAAAAGAGATTACACTTCAATAAAAATTACTTCAAGCATAAATCCGCCAAAGCAATAAGTACCGCAAAAAGTAATTTGCAAAAATACACTTTACTATTTGGATAACAACGAAAAAGGCCCGACAGTTTGCCGAGCCTCTATAAAAATTAATTTGGAGAAGTTTGCGTCCTTCAAACTTCACAAAATTTAATTGTATTCACCGTTTGTAATTCGAATAAAGAATTCAACACTTCAAAGCAATAAGAACTGTAAAGTGCATCCTTCTATCGATTGATTGTTACTTTTTTTCTGCGAGTTTTCTTTTTAAGTTTTCAACTTCAGCTGCAAGCTCCGCCACGAGTTTGGCCAACAGTATATTTTCATTTTTTAAGTTCTGAACAACACTATCAACTGTTACCTGCTCATCACCTTGCAACAGCTTACCACGAATAATTCGGATAAAATCTTTGCTCCAGTTATAATACGTGTTTGCATCGATTCCTTCTTTGCTGCAGAGTTCAGAAATATTAGTTTCTCTGATTATTTCTTTCATTAAATGTCTGATCTCCTTTTCGGTCATAAAATCCTTTCCCTGATAAAAGCTTGCGTCATTGCTTTTATGTTTAACAACTTGAATTCTTGAAATCATAGTTTGAACTTTTCTATTAATTATTTACTTCTGTATTTTCTCCAAACTTTCGAAATAAAGGTTGCAAAGCTGTTGCAATAACAATAAGTAACCACTAATTTAACCAGAGATTAAAATACCAGCTACCAGCAAATTACACACAAACACAAATACAACTTTATTACAAAGCCTTTTATTAGCGATTTTTATTCGCTCCCAACAATAATTAAAAAAATGCGTCCTAGAAATGTTCTCTTCAAAAAGTACAATGCAAAGATTAGTAAAAAATTTTGTTAAACGCAAACAATTCTCTGAAAAACAAAACTTTGCTCCTTGAGTAGGAAAAACAAAGCTTTCTTATTTGTTTAAAATAGTATTCACCAAGACAAAAAAAAACAGGTTTCACTCGCGTGTAAAACCTGTTTTTAATGCAACAAAAGATTGATCTTAATTCTTCACCGGAATAAAGCTGATTTGCTGAATATCATTTAAATCGGAATAATCGTACTGATAAAAACCATCGTCGCCAATCATAAATAAATAATCTTCGAATGGTATTACATCAAAAGTATTGATATCGGAGAAAGCAGCAATCTGATGATCATCGATGTGCAATTTGTCTTCAACATCGTAAATTTTTAAACCGGCATCGCCATCGCAAACAAAAAGTGTTTGATCGTCGATTCCCAGACCATAAGGACCATGCAGTGGGTATGAAGCCAACAATTGATTCTCGGTATAATTCTCAGAGAGTTTTAACACATCCAGACGATTTACATTACTTCCACAAGTATTTCCACCACGCAAAGTGATATAGGCATAACCGTTAGAAATTACTACCGGATCGCAACTGGTTACGTGCCAAAAATCGCCAATATAAGTAGGCACCGTTGCTACTTCCAACGAATAAATCCGCATTCCCGATTGCGTTCCAAAAAACATATGCCCATCGTAAATAAACATAGTTTCCACATCCCAACCCACATTTTGTTTACCAATATCGTTTGGCGATTCCGGATTTTTCACATCAAAAATGTGCAGCGTTGAACGATCAACTGCAAATAAATAATCGTTATACAAGCCAAAACGAGCCATCGAACCACCGATACCAAAAGCACTGCCAGCCTGAGCTGCCGGGGCATTAATTCCCTGTACCTCCGACATCATATCCATTTTCGAATTCATTCCGTAAAAAACCGGATAGTAATGGTATTCCATTTTCTGGCGGACTTTTTTAATTTCCCAATCGATTACAACTCCCTTTTCCTCATCGATTTCGGCAATTCGGTAATCTTCATTTTCCGGAACCGGCGTGGTGTAAGGAAATACATCTTCAACACGACTTACTTCTATTGGATTTGAAATCGTTGAAATATCGATCGCCACCAAATCAACATAACTGTCGGCATACAAAATATTGTTTTTAATCGCGATATCAACATTCCCAGGAATCTCTATGAATCCAATATTTTGAGGACTTGCCGGATTTTCGTTATTAATGATATGAATTCCTTTTAACTCTTCGTTGATAAAAATAAAATTGTCTTTAAAATAAATTTTACCGGTGTTTTCCAATTCGCGCGAAGACGAAACTTTTACGGCACTGCGCAAATCTTCGTACGACATATAAACAGGCGAATTGGCGGTAAAAACTTCGGTGTACTCGTCCATGCAGGAGTTTAATGCCGTCATTACAACAAAGAGTGTAAATATATTTCTGATAATTTTCATGATTCTGATTAGTTAAAGGTAATTCCTAATTTAATGGTCAAACGGTTGTAGTCAATTTCAAGTCCATAATCGTTCTCGCCCGAGTATTTTAAGCGATGAAACTGATACCCGAAAGCAAACGACATTCCAAATCCGGACGAAAACATCCGTTGGTACCCCACTCCCGGATTGATTAAAAATCCTCCTTTTGCACTCATGGTTTCCTGTTGATAATTTGGCCAGGGCATAATACTGCTCCAGCTGGGGTAATAATTATCGTAATATATTTCGTTCGACTCTTCCAGAGGAACCTGATAACCGCCTTTTAAAAATAAAAAGGGTGAAGAATAACTATCACGAAACTTATATTCGAGGTTTAGAAAAACCGGTAAATAGGTCTCTTTAAAAAACTCAAGCCCCAACCCCGCACCAATCGACAAATTTGGGTTAGATGAATAATTGATCGATGAAGTAAAGCTAAAAGGAGCAGATTGGCTATTTTCGGAGTTCCCGATAAGTACGCCAATTTCTGTTCGAAAAAAGACGGGGCCGCCCGGCTGATTTTCTTTATAACTTTTGTAGCGATACGAATCAAAAGTTTTAACGCTATCGATTTCTTCGGCATCGAAAACCCAAAGGTTGCCGGCCGATTCGATTTGAAGTTTTTCCATATTTTCGGAATATTTAAATTTCCCCTTTAATATGGTGCCGTTTTTTAAATAAACACGCCCTTTAGATGATTGTGCAAAAACAGGCAACGAAATAAGTGCGATGAACACAAGAAGACAAATTTTCTTCATAGGTTTTAATGTTTTGTTATTGTTGAATCTGCTATAAAAGCGCAGAAGCCACGTTATAAATGTTTGATATTTTTTGAAAAGATGAAGAAAGTTTTGTTTGGGTTGCGTGATAAAAAAATAAAATCGCTTTAATCGATAATTCCGGCTTTGTCGAGTTCTGTAAGCGACCTAACAATAGAGCCTTCATCTTTAAACGAAATTCTATTTCTTCGCAAGATTCTTTTCACCTCCTTTTTATGTTCAGGGGAAAGGCTATAAAACGTTTGCCGGCCTGCTCTCAATCGCTCAAAACCTGCCGCTTCGGAATAAAGATAATATACGTTATCATCGACATATTCAATATCACTTAAAATTCCTAATTCATTTTTATAAGGCCGGGTTTTATTCTCTCTAATTGAACGATAAACCAAAAGAGAGCGGGTGCCCGAATACAAAACTTCGAAATACCGGTTGCCACGTGCAGAACCATCCAAATTAAGTCGTACAAAAGTTTCTTTTTTCTGATCTGAATCGATATAAAAGGTATCAACAATTTCCTGATCGACAATAAACAAGGCTTTGTTTGCATCGTTGTAGGCTATTAATTTATCTCCAAATGCCATATAACGCAGCTTCATATTTTTAAAAACATCGCCATCGATTAACACAACTGTTCCATTATACCAACCCTTGTGATAAAAATAAAATTTCCCTTCAGTCGCATTTAAATAATACAATTCTCCGGTTAGTTTTCCTTCTAAACGGTTTGAACTTTGTTTCAAATTATCCCAGTAAAAACCGGTCGATTGCCCCCTGCCCGTAAAAGCAATCAACATAAGAAAAAGAATGCTTATTTTAGTTTTGATCCTCATTTTACCTCAATAATTTTTGATGTTCTGAATTTTTTGTTGTCAACGGTAAGTCCTTCAATACAAATTTCTACCTTGCCTTTTAAATCGGAAAGTTGAAATTCGAAATCGCCACGCTCCCAACTATGAGTTAAACTCCACAAATACACCTGTCTGACGTCGGGTTGATTTTTATTCGGAAGTTCCGTTTGTAAATAAGCCGGACTTTTTTCGGGCTGCAAACAATTTACTTTATACTGAAAA
>JBNKOT010000452.1:0-3472 GCA_050294855.1 Draconibacterium sp.
TATTATCGTTTCGTTGGTTTGGGTCGTTTTTTCATTTTTCGGCAGCTTACCCTACATTTTCAGCCATGCAATACCAAATTTCACCAATGCATTTTTCGAAACAATGTCGGGATTTACTACCACCGGATCGTCGATATTAGATGATATCGAAGCACTTCCTCATGGCATTTTATTCTGGAGAAGCATCTCGCAATGGCTTGGTGGAATGGGAATTATCGTATTATCGCTCGCAATTTTACCAGTATTCGGAATTGGAGGAATGCAGCTTTTTGTGGCTGAAGTTCCCGGTCCGGCACCTGATAAAATCAGTCCCCGAATTCGTCAAACTGCAAAAACGCTATGGATCATTTACCTCGGATTTACAGTAGCAGAAACCATTTTACTCTCGATTGGCGGAATGACTTTATTCGATGCGGTTTGTCACTCGTTTACCACCATGGCAACCGGTGGATTTTCGACAAAACAAGCCAGTATTGCGTATTGGTCGTCACCATTTATTCAGTATGTAATTATTATTTTTATGTTTTTTGCGGGTACAAATTTCACCTTGTCGTACCTGGCTTTAAAAGGAAAATTCAAATCGGTTTTTCGCGATGAAGAATTCAGATATTACGGATATTTTACAATCGGGTTTACACTATTAATTTTCGTTGGACTTTTACTTTCGTCGCAATTGGAAATTGAGCTGGCGTTCCGCGATGCATTGTTTCAGGTGGTTTCGATTATTACCACCACCGGTTTTGCTACCGCCGATTATTTGTTGTGGCCACCTATTTTAACGATACTGATTTTTACACTTTTCTTTTTTGGAGGATCGGCAGGTTCAACCGGAGGTGGAATAAAAATTATGCGGATTGTTTTATTGCTGAAAAACAGTTATTACGAGTTACGAAGATTGATTCATCCAAATGCTGTTATTCCGGTAAAATTCAATAAACGTTCTGTCGATTCGAAAATTATTACCAACGTGCTGGCATTTTTCATGTTCTATTTTATCATTTTTGCGCTAAGTACTATTCTGTTCACCTTAATCGAACCCGATATGGAATCTTCGATGGGTGCCGTTGCAACATGTCTCGGAAACATTGGCCCTGGTTTGGGTAGTGTTGGTCCTGCTGAAAACTTCTTGCATGTAAGTCCGGTTGGTAAATGGTTTTTATCGTTTCTGATGTTACTTGGTCGGCTCGAATTGTTCACTGTTTTAGTACTTTTTTCACCTTCATTCTGGAAGAAATAGTCGGCAGTATTCATTTAAAACAGCTTGTAAAAATTTCAAGATAAAAGTAGGATGATTTTGATAGAAGAGACAAGGCATGCCTTGCCTTTACAAGAATTAGCGTTTTAAGTAATTTATTACTTTAGCACTTTGACATTTTAGCACTTTATCAATTTAGCAATTTCCCCATTCCTAATACTCCAAATCGCCTTTTCCATTACGAAGAATTTCAATTTCGTCCTTGGTGCAATCAACAATGGTTGAAGGAATGAGTTCTCCGAAACCGCCATCGATAATAACATCGGCCATATACTGGTATTTTTCGTTAATCAGTTCGGGATCGGTGGTATATTCCAGAATTTCATCTTCATCGTGAATCGAAGTAGATAATATCGGATTTCCTAATTCGCTGACAATTTCGCGAATGATATTGTTATCCGGAATCCGAATTCCCACAGTTTTCTTTTTCCCTTTAAAATACTTGGGAACGTTATTATTGGCTTCTAAAACAAAGGTAAACGGCCCGGGAAGATTTTTTTTGATCAACTTAAAAATATGGTTGGGAAAAGGTTTTGTATAATCGGCCAAATGACTAAAGTCGCTACAAATAAAAGAGAAATTACTTTTTTCAATTTTTACGCCTTTCCAACGAGCTACTTTTTCGACTGCCTTTTGGTTGGTTATGTCGCAGCCCAACCCATAAACTGTATCGGTAGGATAAATTATTAATCCGCCGTTTCGTAAAATTTCTACAATTTTTCGGATCTCGCGTTCATTTGGATTGTCGTTATAGAGCCGTACGAACATAGTTTTTATAAATTTGCCGCTAAAAATAATGGAATAGTTTTACATTCAACGATAATATTGAATTAAATAAAACAAGCATTTATGCGTTTCTACAATCAAATAAAAAATAATGAAGCCTGAACTCATAACTACTTCCGACGGTTCGCACTCGCTGTATTTACCCGAAATGAACGAGCAATATCATTCGGTAAACGGTGCGCTAACCGAGTCGAATCATGTTTACATTGAGGCCGGTTTTATGTTTCACTCCAAAAAAGATCCAAGCGTTTTTGAAGTTGGTTTTGGTACCGGATTAAATTGTTTGCTTACGGCTTTAAAAGCTCAGGAACAAAAACGACCAACGACTTTTATTTCGATCGAAAAATTTCCTTTAGCAACAGAAATCACAAAAACGCTGAATTACGGCAAAATGATATCGCCCGAAGCTGAACTCCTTTTTCAAAAAATTCATGCGGCAGAATGGAATAAAACTGTAAAAATTTCTCCCTATTTCAAACTAAAAAAAATAGAAACCGACCTGGTTTCCGACGAGCTGAAAACAATAAAAAAATGCGACATTATTTATTTTGATGCATTTGGCCCCGACAAACAACCTGCGATGTGGGAAGCCGGAATTTTCCGAAAAATGTATGCCATTTCTGCTTGCAGAGGAATTTTTGTTACTTACAGCGCAAAAGGTGTGGTTCGCAGACAATTAGCTGAATGCGGATTCGAAATGAAAAGACTCCCGGGTCCTCCCGGAAAAATTCATATGTTACGTGGAATAAAAACGGTTTCAGCCATTTAAAAGCCAAAAAAATAAGCTATATTCGCCACCTTTAAAATATTCGAAAAAAAATATGACAGAACAAAAATTAACCGGCGAACTCGAGAAGTTCAGTTATGCACTTGGCATGAGTATCGCAGGAAATCTAATTCAGTCGGGAGTAAAAACTGTAAACCCGGAGCTTTTCTTAGAAGCTTTTAAAGATACGTTTGAAGGCGAAATGCCAAAAATTATGCCCGACGAAGCTAATAAAATTCTTGAAGAATTTATTGGAAAAGCAAATGCAGGAAAAGGCGCCGACAATTTGGAAGAGGGCTTAAAATTTTTAGCTGAGAACAGCAAAAGAGAAGAAGTGATTGAATTGCCTAGCGGACTGCAATATATCGTAATTAATGATGGAGACGGAGACATTCCGAAAGCAACAGACAAAGTGAGATGTCATTACCACGGAACACTGATCAATGGTTCTGTTTTCGACAGTTCGGTTGAACGTGGACAACCTGCAGATTTTCCGGTAAACGGAGTTATTCAGGGTTGGGTGGAAGCTTTGCAGTTAATGTCGACCGGATCGAAATGGAAACTTTTTATTCCTTCTGAACTGGCTTACGGCGAACGTGGTGCCGGTGGAGCAATTGGTCCGAACACCACACTTATTTTTGATGTAGAATTATTAGAAATCTTAT
>JBNKOT010000453.1:0-2271 GCA_050294855.1 Draconibacterium sp.
AGCCCGAAAATATCACCCCGATTTGAATCCTAAGAATGCAGATGCAAAAAAGAATTTTCAGCAAATTAATGAAGCCAATGCTGTACTTAGCGACCCCGAAAAACGAAAGAAATACGACAAGTATGGGAAAGACTGGCAACATGCCGATCATTTTGAAAATACAAAACAGTATCAGAAACAAAGTTCAGGTTTTAGCGGGCAGAAGTATTCGCAGGCGCAATCTGGCCGTGATTTTTCCGATTTTTTCGAATCTATGTTTGGGAATTCCGCAAATGCCGGCCGAAGCAGACAGACGAAATTCAGAGGCGAGGATTATTATGCGAAGTTACAGCTTAAACTTTCAGATGCTTATAAGACCCACCAACAAACCCTTTCGGTAAATAGCAAGAATTTAAGAATAACCATCCCCGCCGGAATTGAAAACGGACAAACCATTAAAATTTCAGCACATGGTGGGCCGGGAATAAATGGCGGACCAAACGGCGATTTGTATATTACATTTTCAATAGCCAATCATCCCAGCATTAAAAGACTGGGAAATGATTTATATACGCATGTTGATTTAGAATTATATACAGCGGTATTGGGTGGCGAAATAACCCTTGATACCTTGAGCGGAAGAGTGAAACTAAAAGTAAAACCCGAAACACAAAATGGAAGTAAGGTAAAACTCAAAGGGAAAGGATTTCCTGAATATAAAAAGGATGGACAGTTTGGAGACTTATACATTACCTACACGGTTAAAATCCCAACTCAATTAACTGAAAAGCAAAAAAGTTTATTTACTGAGTTATCGAAATCTTAATCTTTTATTATGAAAGCAACACAAATGGATGATTTAATAGCGGTAAATGAATTTTGTGTCAATCATGAGGTCGAGATTTCTTTTATCAACCTTTTGCAGCAAAACGGATTAATTGAGATCAGTACAATAGAATCGAAGTCCTTTGTTGAAAAGGAGCAGCTTCCTCAGCTCGAAAAATTTGTTCGTTTCTATTACGATCTGGATATTAACCTCGAAGGAATTGAGACCATAAGCTATTTATTAAAGCGAATAGAAAACCTACAAAATGAGATCGTTATGCTTAAAAACAGACTCCGATTTTATGAAGGATAGGGGTTAAATAAAGATTAGGAATGCAAGAATTTAATACGATATGACTATACAACCCAATAATATAAAAGAGATTGAACAAGCCAGTAAAGCCGCACTGGAAATCCTTCTTCACAACGCTCACGGGCCGTTTCACGGATTACCCCGAACAGCAGGCTGGGGATATCCCGAACCTTATACACGGGATTTGATGATTTCCATTCTTGGGATAGCCGTTTCCGAAAATAAAAAATTGTTGCTTAGTATACGAAAAGTGTTGGAAACACTGGCCAAAAATCAAACCAACCGTGGCCATATTCCATCGCTGGTACATGATAAAGATGATCGTGGGGCCAGTGACACTACGCCTTTATTTTTGCTGGCAGCCGGTATATTCAGAAAAGTAACGGGAGAAGCCGGTTTTCTTGCTAAGGCAGTTGAAAAATCATTGATTTGGATGAGTTTTCAAAGCCCTACCGACAAGTTATTAATAGCTCAACTACCTACCAGCGACTGGCGCGACGAGCAATGGGTACTTGGATATGGTATTTATGTAAATACGCTGGTATATAGTTATCTGAAAATTCTTGACAAACATGAATTGGCAGATAATATGCAACGAGCTATGAGCCGTTTTACCATAACCGGCGAAATTATGCACCGCCATGTGCACGAAGGAATGGTGGTAAAACACAAACCTTATTATGCCTTTTGGTCGTACAAAATTTTTAGCAGCGAGCGTTTCGATCTACTTGGAAACAGTCTGGCCATTCTTTCCGGAATTGCATCACCTTCACGAGCCAATGAAATGATTTACTGGATTGAAGATGAATGCAATGCGATGCGGGAAAGCGGTGAATTAACTGGAGACTTGCCACCCAATTTTTTCCCTTTTACAAAACCGGAAGATCCCGACTGGCACGAGCGATATTCGACATACAACAAACCGGGAGACTACCACAACGGCGGAATTTGGCCATTTATATGCGGATTTTATATTGCAGCCTTAGTTGCTGCCAAACGATATAAACTTGCTGAAGAAAAACTGGTAGCGTTTACTCAATGTGTTAAACTCACCCGAACTGAAAACCTTGAGTTTGGATTTAACGAATGGATAAAAGCACAGGATGGAAAACCCAAGGGTCAGGACTGGCAAACCTGGAGTGCTGCAATGTATC
>JBNKOT010000454.1:0-3590 GCA_050294855.1 Draconibacterium sp.
CAAAAGCATTCTGCGGATTACGTCGGCAGTGGCATTTAAATCTTCGGTTTCGGCTACCTGAACAATTATTTTATCGAGTTGATTGAGGTTCTCTTTTTCGTTTTTATTATTTCTGCTCGACATTAATTGTTCTACTTCGTCAGCACGAACCAACGACCTGTTTTTAAAACGCAGAAGCAAGGTTTTAGCCGGAATAAAAATTTTATTGTCGGTACTGCTGATTCCTAGTTCGTCGGATGCCGATGCGGTAAAATCACGTTTGTCTACTACACCCACCACTTTCAACCAAATTTGACCACATTTGATTTTTTTCCCGATCGGATCTTCCTGATTAAAAAATACATTTTTAATATTGTTCCCGATAATACACACCGGAAAACCATCGATCATTTGTTCTTTAGTAAAAACCGAACCACTTTTTAAGTTGATGTTAAAGAGTTCGAAATACTCGTTGTTGGTACCTTCCAGAACAACCGGTTTACTTTTACCATTTAAAATGGCCGAATAATTGAACGAGATAACCGGACTCACCCGGCTTACCGTTGGAAGTATTTCTTCGATCGAAGCAGCATCGATTAACGACAATCCTTTCGAATATTTTTTTGTACTGATTTGTACGCCTTCCCCGTTATCATCGGGCGAAGCTTCGTTGTCGATGATATTACTTGTTGGTGTAATAATAATGTTGTTGACTCCAACCATTTTTATCTGGTCGAGAATTTCCTGCTGAGCTCCACTTCCGATGGCAAGCATACTAATTACGGCTGCCACTCCAAAAATGATTCCGAGTGCTGTTAAAAGCGATTTGATTTTATTGGTAAAAATGGCCTCAACTCCGGAGGCAACATCATGACCGTAGCGTTGTAATAATGCTTTCATAGTTGTTGTTTTCCGGGTTACCCAATAATAATCATACCGCCCATTGCATTGTTTCCACTCGATTTATTCTGCAATTTGAATGGTCTCTTTTTATCCTCTTCAATGGCCTTTCTGGCTTCCTCTTCCTCTTTTGCTTTTCGCTTTTTTATCTCCTGATAAATTTCAAACCCTTCGAATTCCATTTCTTCGGCGTCGTCAGGTTCGTTTAATAATACCAGGTCGCCATCGGAAAGTCCTTTTCTGATGAGCACAAAATTTTCGTTTTGACTACCCAAGTCAACAATTTGTTTAATTCTTTTATTGCGTTCCAGGTAAACAAATTGAAGCGAATCGTTTTCAAAAACCGCTTCGGTTGGAATATATAAAGTGTCGGCGTACGTCGCTGTTTGAATGGTGTTGCTGGTTGTCATCGAAGGTTTTAAATCGCTGACATCTCCAAAAATCCTGATTTTAACTTCAAATACTTTTGCATCGCTTTTTGGCATTTGTTGCCCGATGTTGGCTACAGCAACCACCTCGCCTTCCATTACTTTTTCAGGAATCGCATCGACTCCAAGCGTTACTTTCTGTCCTTTTTTTACATTCGAGATATCGATTTCGTTCACAAAAGTTGTCGACAGCATCGACGTCAAGTCAGGCAGTTCTGCAATATTTGGCATGTAGGTGTACACAGTGGATCCAACTTTCATTTTTCCACCACCATTACGGTCTGGCCCATACATAAGCATGCCTCCTTTTGGAGCGGTAATAATTAATGCATCTAGCGCATCTTCGAGTTTTCGGAGGCGCACCTCGCGTTCGCGAAGTTCTATTTTGCTTCGTTCAACTTTCGAAACAGCTTGTCTTTCTTTTAGCGCGTATCCTTTTATCTCCTGCTCCAGCTTTCGTTTCGCTTTTTCCATGTCCATTTCGGCTTTTCTGATCACGGCAGGAGATTCGTATTTCGATTCTTCCAAAATAATTTGTGATTCTTCGAGCTGTTCTTTGGCATTGGTAATCTGATCGCGGAAATTGCTAAGATTTAGGTTCGAATCCATTTTTGCATCTTCAAAATTATTTAATGCCTGATCCATGTCTTCAATGGCTTTGTTTAACTCTTCTTCCACTGCTTTCTGATCGAGTGTGGCCACATAATCACCTGAATCTACAACGGTTCCTTCTTCGATTAAATCGGTAATTTTAATTTCGTAGATTCTTATCTGACGGTCTTTGAGCTCTTCGGGAACCACAATGTTTTCTGAGTTTTGTGCTTCGAGTTGCCCGCTGGCAAAAACCAGCACTTCGAAAGGTCCGCGGGTTACAGGTACTGCAATTTCTGCTGTTTCGTTTTTAGAACTTGGGAAAAGGAAAAATGCGATAAGCAAAACGGCTATTACAACAAGGGAAGTTAACCAGATTTTTCTGTTCATGTTATTGTTTTTTATTGATCTGACGTTTGTTAGTTTGGCCTTATAGGTAACAAATATTATGCCTCTATTATTACCGGGTCGAAATATCGGGAATAATATTTAAAAATTTTGTTAAATAAAGTTGAAGAAAACTAAAGTTTTAGTTTTGTTAAAGGTAAAATGAATCAGGTTTTGTTTTTCGATCTTTTTAAGATACCGGATTGCGCAAGTGTCATAATTAAAACGCCAATCACCGTTATCATTCCTCCAATAAACTGGTGTTGCAAGGGAAATGTTTTAAAAACCAGAAAAGCGCCGATCAATACAAATATTCCTTTTAAACTTTGAACAATTGACGAGCGCGAAGCTTCGATAAACTGGTACGAATAGTAAACTGTTAAAATAGCCAGAAATGGTCCTAATACTGCGCCAACTGCAATGTTTTTCAAGGCAGAAACAGGAATTATAATCGATTGTTTATACACAAAAAACATAATTGTGGAAAATACAAGCAGCCAGGTCGAGCGGTTTAAATTTAACAACTCGGGACTGAGATTTTTTACATGTACTTTAACTGTTAATGTTGCAGTGGTGGCAAAAAGGGCATTGATAAAAACGATTCCTGTTCCTTGAATAAACAGGGTTTTTAGCGAAGTGCCGCCCTGGTAACTAATAATAAATGCGCCTGCCAAAGCCAGAATAACGCCAATTACTTCAATCCAGCCAAAACGTTCTTTTAAAAGAACAACTCCTCCCAGTGTTACCATAACCGGGAACATATTTCCGAGGAAAGAAGTAACCGACGGATCGGGGATAATATTGATGGAAATAAAAAAAGTGGTGGTCGTTAGAATTTCGAGAATACCCAGTGTAATTAAAATACGAACCTGTTTTTTTGACAAACTTTTTAATTGCGCCAGTTTTTTGTTTTTCCAGGCAAAAAGGAAACTTGAAATTGCACCAATTGCAAACCAGTACACGCCAAACTGCGCCAGGTGTATCTCGTTTAAAGCCGCTTTGCTAAAAATATAAACATTCGAAAAAGCCAGCGTGGCAATAATTGCAAATAAATATCCTTTAAAAGTATCCGATTTCATTCAATCTAAAATTATGGCGGCTAATGTACAAAAACAGAGTTGCAATTGTTTTTATGAGCTGCAAAATAATTGTTTCGTGTAAAAGAATTCATATTTTAGAACTATTAAAATAAATAAACCACAATCACTATGTCGAAACTTCGAATCGCATTAATCATTACTTTTTCAATTTTGTCTTTTATTCTCACCATGTTTGGATTTTTGGCGAAACTGGAACATTGGGACT
>JBNKOT010000455.1:0-1590 GCA_050294855.1 Draconibacterium sp.
GCCCGAAGAAAGAAATTACTGAAAAAAACAAGAGGTTATTTCGGTTCTCGTAAAAATGTCTGGACGGTTGCAAAGAATACCTGGGAAAAGGGTCAAACTTATGCTTATCGCGACAGAAAAGTTAAAAAAAGAACATTCCGTGCATTGTGGATTCAGCGTATTAACGCTGCAACTCGTCTGGAAGGAATGTCGTATTCACAATTCATGGGATTGTTGAAAAAGAACGAAATTGAAATCAATAGGAAAGTTTTAGCTGATTTAGCGATGAACCAACCTGAAGCATTCAAAGCAATCGTTAACAAAGTAAAATAAGAATAGTTATTATTTACGGTGAAAATATAATAAGCCCGGTGGATTTCCACCGGGCTTTTTTATTGGCTAATGTTTGGTCTGGCGATTGCCAAATTGCCATTAAAATAGAGTGCAATTGAAAAATCGCAGAACTTGTAAAATCGCGCGATCTGGGAGAGTTAATCATTTATACTCATGATCTCTTCAAACAATAATTTTACCGAAGGATCTAATTTTATTGCTTTCACCTTTTTGTTGATTTTGATTTTGGTTTCTCTGTTCGAAATGTCAACGGTTTTATGCATTTTACTTCCGTCGGTCATTAATATTTCGATCTCCAAAGGAAAAGAAAAAAGATATTTCGGCTGAACCTGATCGATTTTTAAGGTAAGTTTATTTTTTGAATTCTTTTCCCATTTGCAATCCAAAATCGGAAATCCGGGTTGCCAAAGCCATTGCTTAAAAAATACATCTAAATCTTTATTTGAAACACTTTCCATTACATTTTGAAAATCCTTTGTTAAAGCTGTTGAATTTTGGAAATCGGAATAATATTTCCGAAGTCCTTTAAAAAATATTTCATCACCTAAATTTGTACGCAACATGTGCAAAAACCAACTTGCTTTTTGATACGAGTTGGCATTTAAGAGCTGAATATATTCGATAACAGTAGTATCAATAATTGGCGCTAATTTTCTTTTGCTATAATTAATTACCCTTTCGCGATCTTTGATCAAAGCATTTTGTACAAACGCGCTTCCATAAAAGTGTTGATTGTAAATGTGCGTTAAATAAGTGGCAAAACCTTCGCTGAGCCAAACATGGTGCCAGTTTTGTTCAGTCACCGAATTGCCAAACCACTGGTGTGCAATTTCGTGGGCAAATAATCTTTCCTGACTGTTATCTGCGGTGGCTGTTCGTTCTGCATAAAAGATACAACTTGCATTTTCCATTCCTCCATAACGTGTTTTTGATTGTACGTGTGCCAGTTTTTCGTAAGAATATGGACCAACAATTTCTGAAAAATATTCCAGTGCTTTTGTTCCGTATTTGTAGTTTTCGAAACCCTTTTTTTCGTTTTCCTGAAAAACCCACGAACTGACTGGAATCGCATTAAAAGTGTCTTTGTTTCCAACAGCAAAATCGGCAGCACCAATTACCATTAATTTAGTCGAAAGCGGAACATCTTCTTTCCAGTGCGTAAGTTTATAATGATTATTGATCTCTTTTTCTTCTTCCAAATATCCATTCGAAACTACTGTGTAATGATCGGGTGCAAATACAAGAAATTCGAGCGTT
>JBNKOT010000456.1:0-4763 GCA_050294855.1 Draconibacterium sp.
TATGTCTCAAAAATTTATATTGTAAATCAATCATTTACTGAAATTTGAGCTCGCTAATTTTAATCGAACTCAGGTTAATAATTCCTTATCAACTCTAATGTATTAGATTTCCAACACCGAATTAAAGCTTACCGTAGCACCCTGGTATTCAAAAAGTGCGATCCATAATTGCTCCGAGAGATTTATTTTTTCGTCGTTTGCCGAGGTTCGTGTGGTAATAATTCGAATTTCGAATTCGCTTAAATCGGGGAGTGCCGGGCCATTTTTTGAAAAACCGGCAAGTGTTGTTTCTGGATTTTCAATCAATTTTTCAATCTTACTTTTCCAGTTTGCGCCATAAAAACTAAATAGATTGCTGTTTTCGAGCATGTCGGAATAAATGATGAGGTGTTTCTGATCGGCTTCACCTTTTTTCATCCGAATGAGTTCGCGGCTCACTTTCTGGTATATTTTAGACGCATCGGTTCCCCAGTTGGCAGTGTTTAATAATTTTGTGAAGGAGTCTTCAACATCGGTGTAAAATCTCTCAACTTCGTCTTTTCTATTGAGTGGGTTTTCTCCCATTAATCCGGTTTTCCCACTTGTAATTTTAAGTGTTTTCGATTTCGAATCCGAAATCTCATTAATCAGTGAGAGTTTAATTTCTCCTCCTGAATATCCACCGGTTTCTTTTTCCAATCCCATTAAATTTAAATACTTGGGAACGTTTTCGGTCACAAAATTCTCTTCCTTAAAACGCTCATCGGTAACGTCGATAAGTACACAAATTTGTGTAGTTTTTACTTTTACTTCTTTACAAGAACCGAGTATTAGCAAGACCATAAAAAGTAAATTTCGAATCTTTAGATTTGCCATATTTAAGAATTTTCGGTTTTACTTAGTTCCTGTTCTTTTGCAAAATATCCGTTTAAATCGGGTACCAAAGCTCCCCATGATTTTGGTTGTTTGTGGTTGTTCCGGTAAGTGAGGTTGGTGTTGCGGTAGTTGTAAATAGCCTCTTTATAGTGGTTGTTAATTTTCCGTTCCATTCCCTGGCAAAAAGCTAAAACTTTATTGTAATTGCCGGCAACTTGGCTTTTTGTTGTTTTTAAATTTTGCAAACGGTTTTTTAATTCATCGGTAGTTTTCGAATATTCTTGTTGAATTTGTTTTCGTTCCGTGTCAAAATTATTTTTTTCGAGGGTGCGTTTGTCGCTTACTTCTTTTTGTAAAACGAAAAATTCACTTTCTTCTTTATGGTACCTTTTGTAGACTTCAGAAAATTCATTGCTGTCGTCGTGCGCAAAAAAGGAAGCCACCGTTCCTACCAAAAATAAAATAATTCCGATGGTGAAAAATGTCCATTGATCGAGAAAAAGCTGAGCTTCGGGCACACCTAACTCGCTTAAATAATTGGTGCGCAATAAAGCGGTAAAGTAGCTGATTGTGGCAACTGTTAGTAATAACACAATAAATACAAATGGATAGATTCCTCGCTCTTTTACCTGTTTTAATATTTTTCCCGAGGCGTGGGCGAGAAAGGGGAGAGTGATTACCAAAACTCCTGCCATAATTAGTGTAAGCAGCGGTGTTTCGCGAAACGATATAAAAACCTGGTTGTTGAGCGGGAACTCTGCAATTCCAATGGCAAATAACAACAAAACATAAGCCCAATAAGGTTTAAACTGAATGTTTAATTCCTGACGATTGTGTTTTTCCGAAACTTCATCCCAGCGGTTTTTAATTTTTTCGAACCGTTTTTTGCCAACCTGGTAATGTGGCGAATTTTCGATATCTTTTACCGTATCTAAATGATTGAGGTTTAATTCGTCTAATTTTCGGTCTCGTTTACTTTCTGCTTCCCCAATCAAGGTTTCGATTTTTTCAGCATCGAGTTCACTTAATTCTTGTGTCGCCGACTTGTAATTTTTCTCCTTTAATTCGTCGAGGACTTGTCGGCCATTCTGAAAAAGAGCTTCCACTTCGGCTTGGTATTTACTTCGAATTTCGTGTTCAACCGGAGTAGTAAAATCGTCGTCGACAGAAGGTAAATTCCGTTTTCCATCTTCCTCACCTTTTTCTTTACTTTGTTTTAATTGATTTTTATGATCTTGAGTCAGCTTTTCTTCCAAAGTTTGCTGATAGTTGTTTAAAAAATATTCTGTTTCCATGTTTTCTTGTTTTCGTTCGGCATTCTAATAAACGTTTATCCAAAGTTCAAAGTATGTAACATCGTGAAAATATGCTATTTAATTCGTTCATATGACCAGAATCATCGGTGAAATGTTGCAGCCATTCGACAAAAAATTATCCGCCCGATCATTAAACTTTTTGCTTGTTTCGAAGTCAAATTGCAATTGCGGAATTAATGGTATGGAAAAGAAAACAGTTTTCTCCACTTTAATGAACTGGTTGCGATCGACAGAAATGTTTGCGCGTCCTTCAAAACTACTTCCCGGGAAGTGGCAACTTTTCGAATATTATATGGATTCAGAAGATGAACTATTAAATTTTAAAGCCGAAGTTTTAAAAGCAAACTCACAGTCGTTACAAATCGAAATCGAGGAAACCAATCAATTTCTTTTCCGGGTAAATCTTCCGGTTCCGATTTTTCAAAACATCGAAAAAGGGGAGTGGAGTATTTCAAAAAACTTTGTCAGTTTTATCGATTCTACCGATTTTAGAAATACCATTGAGTTGCAGTTTGCCTTCGAAAAAGGAAACCTGAAATTGCTCAAAAAAGACGGATTTGGGAAAATTGAGTTTTTTGGTTTTTTTAGAAAGGAGCAATAGTTGCTGCGAAAATCGCAAAAATCAGGTGATTGAATTTCGTGGAGGGCTATCGGTAGAATCTTCCACCATTTCCAAAACGTGGATTTACCACATTATTAAAGATCGAACCAAATGTATACGTTATTCCTAAACCTCCGTCAACGCTATAATCTGTTGCAAGCTCTTGCAATTGAAGTAATAAATCTGCTTCAGAAACTTCGCTTCTAACCAAGGATAGCTGATCGCGGATACGAGCGGCACCTCCCCACACACGAACCGATAGTCCTTTTATTATTCGCACCGACACCATCCCGTTCAACTCGATTCTGTTTTTAGAGAAATCGGTTAAATAATTTGAGCCTTCCAAAGAAACATTAATCGATCCCCATTTTTCCTGAATCTGATAAGCAATTTGTAATTCGTGTTGACCCAGGTTTTCATCGATTTTATTATAAATGGTGGTATCGTTGTATTGGTTAATCGAAACGCCAATTCCGTATAAAAACCGAAGTTGATGATGTGTTGATTCAGAATAAGGGAAAAGGTTATATTCAACAGAAGGTAAAACGGTAGCATTAAATTTCATGTTGCTGAAGGTAGATGTTAACAAGTTAAGACGATTTCCTACCGACCAGTGTTCGCCCAAACTTTTAACGAGCAAGTTTTCAAATTCAATTTCTGTCCTGTCTTTTTTGTTCCATTCGTCGTCGTAAATGTATTTTGTACGGTTTAATTCGTGGTTCAATCGGAATTCCATTTTCCATTCAGGCGTTATTTTATTGGCCATAATTGAGTTGTCGAATGAAAATTCCTTTAAGCTTTCTTCCGACTCGAAACGGGGTCTTGTTTCCAGCTCAAAAACCCAGTGATTCCAGTTATCGGAAACTACAATTTCTTCTGCATTATCTCCGTTATGTGTGATTTCAACTTCTTTGAAAATTGGTGTCCTTGCTACGTAACGCATCAAACCCATTTTTATCATGTTGGTGCGGCCGTTGCGGATATTATTGAAGGTATCGTCGGGGCGCGATACATAAACCAATGTGTCTGTTAAACTTTCAAATTCTTTTTGCCCGGTAAAAAAATACGAATATTCTCTTCCGCCGCTTCCTGTCATCTGCCTGGTTTCGCGCAAATAAAGCTGGGCTTCTTTTACATCGCGAACATAATTTACATAGGGAATTTCTCTGCGAATATGATTCATGTCGCAGTGATCGCAGTCAATAAAAAGTTTAACGGCATCTTCTCTGAGACTGTCGGATTGTGATTTTTCCTGAGCTTTTACAAGAAAGGTAGAAAGTAAAAATAAGATTGGTAAAAAAAACTTTTTCATTCTGGTTTAGTTCAATTTAGGTCAAACAAGTTTGACTTGGTTTTTCTCCTTGGGTTTAATTTGGAGAAGAAGCATTTTGATATACCGACAAAGCTGCTGGAAAAGGTTGCAAAGCACGCTCAAAAATTCCAAGCGAATAAGCAATGGTTAATCCGTAATTGGTAATTGGAACTCCAGCTGCTCGTGCTTTCATAATGCGACTTAACATTTCTCTCCGGTTCCACATACAAGCACCACAATGGATAATAATTTTGTATTCCGAAAGATTCTCAGGAAAATCGTGACCACGCATATTATCTATTTGCAATTTGCCGCCAACATATTGGGTTAACCAGCGCGGAATTTTTACCGTACCAATATCTTCACCAATCGGATGATGCGAACAGGCCTCGGCAATTAAAACTTTATCGCCGGTTTTTAATTTTTCGATAGCCATTGCACCTTTTACCATTTCGGTTAAATCGCCCTGAAAGCGTGCGAATAAAATCGAAAACGACGTTAAAGGAATTTCGGGAGGTGTGTCGGCAGCAACTTTTAAAAAGGCCTGCGAATCGGTTACCACCAGTTTTGGAGCTTTGTTAAACCGAGCCAGCACCTCGCGCAATTCCCGTTCTTTTACCACAACAGAAAAAGAGTCGTTGTCGAGCAAATCGCGAATACTTTGAACTTGCGGTAAAAT
>JBNKOT010000457.1:0-4537 GCA_050294855.1 Draconibacterium sp.
ATGTGTGCGTAAGTTGCATCAGCAATGTGGATGTCGACCAGCATGTCGATCATTTTTTTCTCTTTTATCAGGTTTTCGGGCTTTTCGTAGGGCAGTTTGTCGCACGAAACAAAAGCGATAAAAGCAACAAATAATATGGCAAGTATATTTTTCATCATAAATTCCGACGGCCAAATTATAAATAGTTCGGGCACAAATCAAAAATTGAACGTTAAAAATTATTATTTGTTAGATAGGGAAGATCAGCTTATCCAAAAATGTTTCTGAAAACTTCTTCAACCCGACTGGCTTTTACCACTTCAATATTAAATTTCGACACATTAAATCCTTTGTTTAGTTCAGGAATAAATATTTTAGAAAAGCCAAGTTTTTCGGCCTCTGCAATTCGTTGTTCGATGCGGCTGACAGCACGAATTTCTCCTGTTAAACCAACCTCGCCTGCAAAACAAAATTTGTGGTTAATTGCAATGTCGATGTTAGAAGATAGTATAGAGCAAATTACTGCCAAGTCGGTGGCCGGGTCGCTGATTTTTAAACCACCTGCAATATTCAGAAATACATCTTTTGCAATGAGTTTAAATCCCGCTCGTTTCTCCAAAACTGCCAGTAACATATTTAACCGTCGTAAATCGAAACCGGTGGAAGAACGTTGCGGATTTCCGTAAGCCGCAGAACTAACCAGCGCCTGAATTTCGATTAAAATCGGGCGTGCTCCTTCAACGGTTGCTGCAATGGCAGTGCCACTAACATCGTTATTCACTTTCGAAATTAATTGCTCCGACGGATTTGTAATTTCACGTAAACCATCGGCACGCATTTCAAAAATTCCAAGTTCGTTGGTCGATCCAAAACGATTTTTGTTGGAACGTAAAATCCGGTACATATAATTCGAGTCGCCTTCGAATTGCAAAACCGTATCGACCATGTGTTCCAATACTTTTGGTCCGGCCAAACTGCCTTCTTTTGTAATGTGCCCGATGAGAATTACGGCAACATCGTGTTTTTTTGCATATTTTAAAATCGCCGAAGTACATTCGCGCACCTGCGAAACCGAGCCGGGTGCCGATTCAATCGTTTCGGTAGAAATGGTTTGAATGGAATCGATGATTAATAATTCGGGGCGAATTTGTTCGGTGTGTGCAATTAAATGTTCGAGCGAAGTTTCGCTTAAAAACAGGCAACCGTTGTTGTTGCTGTTTAAACGCTCGGCACGAAGTTTTATTTGCTGCAAACTCTCTTCTCCTGAAGTGTAAAGAATTTTCCGTTCCTTTAATCCTAAAGCAAGTTGAAGTGCGAGTGTTGATTTTCCGATCCCGGGATCGCCGCCTAAAAGTATAAGTGATCCGGGTACAATTCCACCACCCAAAACCCGGTTAAATTCAGTTATACCAACCGAAATGCGCTGGTTTTTTACGGCTTTAATATTTTCGAGTGTAATCGGCTGATTCTCCGAAACCTGCACCGAAAGTTTACTTGTTGTTTGTTTTTTATGTACAACTTCTTCCACCAAAGTATTCCACTCGTTGCAGGCCGTACATTTTCCCATCCATTTGGGGGATTGTGCTCCGCAGTTTTGGCAGGTGTATATCGATTTTGTTTTTGTCATTTTTGTTGTTTGTTTTCTGACTCTCCCTCATTCCCTCTCTATTTATAGAGAGGGACGATTGTGACGTAGTCGCAATCAGGGTGAGTTTCCCTAAATCATATCTTTTCCAAAAACATTACTCTTCAGAGTTTTTTTATCCGTTCAATAAGTTCGCTGGTTGAAATTCCTTCGATTAAATCCAGTGTTTCCACTTTGCCTCCGTTGTTTAAAACCGTGTCGTGGCCGGCAATTTCGTGGATTTCGTATTGCGCACCTTTTACCAGAACATCAGGAATAATTTTGGCAATTATTTCGGCCGGGGTTTCTTCGTTGAAAATAATTACTGCATCAACTGTTGAAAGAGCCGCTAAAACCGAAGCCCGGGCTTTTTCATCCAGAATGGGGCGACCTTCTCCTTTTAGTCTTTTCACCGACTCGTCGGAATTTAAACCCACAATAAGTTTTGTGCCAAGCATGGCCGATTTCTCGAGCGAGTCGATGTGTCCGTGATGGATAATATCGAAACAGCCGTTGGTAAAAACGATTGTATTGTTGCTGCCTTTCCAGATTTGTAACAAAGGATTAAACGATTCGAAAGAGGTAAATATTTTAGCTTTTGACATTAAATTCATAGATATAAAAGTATAAAAAACAGCTTGTAAAAAACGAAAGTATAAGTGAAAAAGTTTTACAGAATGAAATCGGTCTTTGTGAAAAGAATGGTTTCTTTGTATAAAAAAACCTCGCAGTTCGAAAACTACGAGGTTCAGATTTATTTTAATGTTATTTATTTTAAACGATCGAATTGGTTTCAATATCGGGAAAAATGAGGCTGGGTTTAAATGTTTTTGCCTCTTCAAAATCCATTAATGCGTAAGAGATAATTATTACCACATCGCCAACAGCCACTTTACGTGCAGCCGGTCCGTTGAGGCAAATTGTACCCGAACCACGTTCTCCTCTAATTACGTAAGTTTCCAAACGTTCGCCATTGTTAATGTTTACTACCTGTACTTTTTCGTTCTCGATTAAGTTGGCGGCATCCATTAAATCTTCGTCGATGGTAATGCTACCTACGTATTGTAAATTAGCTTCGGTAACCGTTACCTTGTGTATTTTCGATTTACAAACTTCAATTTGCATGACTTTGTTTTATCTTTTTAAAAAACAATGTTATCTATTAATCTTACTTTTCCACAAAACGCCGCAACACAGGCAATTTTGGTATTTTCTTCGTTCCAGTTTTTTATTGCTTGAAGTTGCTCATTGTCAACTATCTCAAAATATTCAACAGTTAAAAACGGGTTTTTGTTGATGGTTTCAACAACCCATTTTGTAAGCTCGTTTACGGATTTTTCTCCTATTAGTTCTTTTGCCTCCGAAAGTGTTTCGAATATTAGTGCTGCATTTTGGCGTTCTTCGGCTGTTAATAATTCATTTCTTGAACTCATTGCCAAACCGTTTTCTTCGCGAATAATGGGGCAAGGAACAATTTCAATTGGAAGATTGAACTGTTTTACCATATTCTTAATGATGGCGAGTTGCTGAAAATCTTTTAATCCAAAATAAGCTTTATCGGCCGGAACCATATCGAATAATTTGCTTACAACTTGCGCTACGCCGTTAAAATGCCCGGGGCGGTGTTTACCTTCCATTACAGTTTCCAGCAGACCAAAGTTAAATTTCCGGGTGTCGGGTTGCGGGTAAACTTCTTTTGCATTTGGTGCAAAAACAATATCGCAGGCACTTGGTTCGAGTAACTTTAAATCGTTGTCTAATGTTCGTGGATAACGCTCCAGATCTTTGGGGTCGTTAAATTGGGTTGGATTAACAAATATGCTGACTACAACTGTTTTATTTTCAGCAACAGCTTTTTTTACAAGTGAGATGTGCCCTTGATGTAAAGCTCCCATTGTTGGAACAAAACCAATTGTTCCATCTTTTTTTACCTCGTTTATTTTCGCCTGTAACTCTTTTATGGTCGTAACCAGCAACATAAGTTGTAAAATTTTCGCCTGCAAAGTAAATAAAATAATTTCGGATAAACATCTATTCCTGAAAATCGTAACATTGTGTTTTCGTTTGCATAACTCGCTTGAATTGAATAATTAGGATATTTTTACTACCTTTGCGCCTTGATATAAACACTGTTCATTGTTCAATGGAAAAGAAAAAGATCCTTTATATTTCACAAGAAATCACTCCTTATTTACCAGAAAGCGAAATGTCGGAAATAGCCCGTTTTTTGCCACAGGGAGTGCAGGAGCGTGGAAGAGAAATAAGAACATTTATGCCTCGTTACGGGTGTGTAAATGAAAGACGAAATCAGCTTCACGAGGTTATTCGTCTCTCGGGAATGAATCTAGTTATTAACGACACCGATCATCCGCTGATTATTAAAGTTGCCTCGATTCAGGCGGCCCGGATGCAGGTTTATTTTATTGATAACGAAGATTATTTTCAGCGGAAATTTGTATTAAACGATGCTGATGGGAAAGAGTTTGCTGATAACGACGAGCGTGCTGTATTTTTTGCCCGCGGCGTTTTAGAAACTGTTATTAAATTAAGATGGGCACCCGATATTATTCATTGTCATGGCTGGCTTACATCTTTGGTACCATTATACATAAAAAAATATTATTATAACGACCCGCTTTTTAGCCAGTCGAAGGTAGTATATTCGGTTTACGACGATGATTTTAAAAACACCTTAAGTCCTGATTTTGGCAACAAATTATTGCTGGAAGGAATTACAAAAGAGGATGTAGATGTTTTACAAGATCCGAATTATGTAAACGTAAGTAAATTGGGTATTAATTATTCCGATGCAATTATTAAAGGCACCGAAAAAATTAATGCCGATGTTCAAAAGCACATTCAATCATCAGATAAATTATTTCTCGATTTCCAACCAAAGGACGATTACATTGATGCTTATAACGACTTTTACGA
>JBNKOT010000458.1:0-2154 GCA_050294855.1 Draconibacterium sp.
CGAAAGCCGGCCAAAAGCTTGTCGCGAATATCCGCACACCAACCGCAAACGATTTTACCAGATTCTGCCACTCTCGCATAAAAACTGCGAAACCTGCCCGGTGGTATTTGATATTTTTCAGGAGATAAAAAAAACAAGCTGGTAGTTGAAGGCAGTTCACGGCATAATTCAACTGCTTCAACAACTACAATTTCTTTCCAAAGTGCTGAATCTTCAATAATTATTGTTATATTAAAGTCTCTAATCCTTTAAAACGAAACACAATGGGGTACATGGGTTTTGGCATGCAAAGCTGGATTTATAAGATGAAACCAAGAAAATTTCTTGGAAAAAGAAATAAACCCGATGGTGGTGGAGTAGAAAACATTGCAGGTCGCGACATCAAGGATTATTACCACCTCAAACCAAACAAACTTACCCGACTACTTCAAAAAACATATTCGGCAAAATACAGAGAAATGCTTGGTGTGCAAATCAAGGAAGAAAAGCAAAAGCAAAAATTTTATTTCGTCCTTAGTTTTACAATAGCACTTGCATTGATGTTTCTCCTTTTCTCTTATCTAACCAAAGCATTTCACTGGTTTTAATTCTTTCAGCTTATAATATTTAAATATCTTTGCCGTTTTATTGAAGAAATGTGCAAAGTCGAATGAAGCAAACATATTACCTCGTAATTTTATTTTTTCTAACTTTTTTTACTTCTTCAGCTCAGATTGGAGGCGAAAGCACCTACCAGTTTCTGGAGTTGACTAATTCTGCACGTATCGAAGCGTTGGGCGGAAACCAGGTTGCTCTGCACGACACCACCGATTTAAATCTGTCATATCATAATCCGGCCTTACTCGACAAAGGCATGGATAATCAACTGCTCGTTAACTATGTAAATTACTTAACCGACATTAATTACGGTTATGCTTCGTATGCAAAATCGTACGAAGGAATCGGGAATTTTGCTTTGGGGATGCACTACATCAATTACGGGAATTTTGTTGAAGCAACCGAATTGGGCGAATTAACCGGCAATACGTTTAAAGCGGCCGAATATGCCTTAAACATTATTTATTCGAGGAATTACAAACGATTAAGATACGGTGCAAACCTGAAACCAATTTTGTCGTCATTCGAAAGTTATCAATCGTTTGGAATTGCTGCCGACTTGGGAGTAAGTTTTAAAAGTAAAACCGGATTGACAAATGTTGGAATGGTTGCCAGCAATATTGGAACGCAAATTACTACGTATTACGACAATGGCGTTCGCGAAAAAATCCCATTCAATTTACAGGCCGGAATTAGCCGAAAATTACAACACGCTCCACTCATTTTTTCGATCACGCTCCAGAATTTAAGCAACTGGGATTTGGCAAATACTGAACCCGATCAGGAGAATACGGATGAAATAAATATTTTTGAACGTGACGAAAGCTTTGGAAAACAGTTGATGCGCCACACTGTTTTTGGAGTTGAAATACTTCCTTCAGAAAATTTTATTCTGCGCGCCGGATACAATTATCAACGCCGACAGGAACTTAAATTCGACGATAAAGTTTCGTCGGTTGGTTTTTCTTTTGGGTTTGGAATAAAAGTAAAACGATTCCGTTTGGACTATGCCAATTCGCGTTTTCACCTGGCCGGATCATCCAACTTATTTTCTCTGGCAATTAATCTTAACGAGAGTTTTTAATTTAAATTCACCTCAAAACAAAAAAGACAAACGCATCTGATTTAAAAAATCGTTTATCTTTGTTTCGAAATAAGAATAACAATGCCGGATAAAAAAATAATAATTGCCATCGACGGACATTCTTCGTGTGGGAAAAGTACCATGGCAAAATCAATCGCACAAAAATTGGGATACATATACATCGACAGCGGTGCAATGTACCGGGTTGTTACACTCGTGGCACTCCGAAATGGATTGATTAAAGACAGAAAGCCCGACGTCCCAAAAGTAATATCTTCATTAAAAGACATAAAAATAACTTTCCAATGGGATGAAAAGCTGGGCAAAAACACCACCTTTTTAAACGGCGAAAATGTAGAAGAGGAAATTCGGCGGTTGGAAGTTTCGCAAAATGTTAGCCCGATCAGTACCATCGCCGAAGTGCGTCACGAAATGGTAAAACAACAACGCGAAAATGGCAAAAACAAAGGAAT
>JBNKOT010000459.1:0-8967 GCA_050294855.1 Draconibacterium sp.
TGTTCTATCTTTGAATAATATAAAACAGTGTGTTTTGTACGCAGTACTCAATACTCCATTCAATTATCAGAACAATGAATTTCCTAGGAATTATACCGGCCCGCTACGAATCTTCACGTTTCCCTGGCAAACCGCTCGCCATGCTCAACAAAAAACCGATGATACAATGGGTTTACGAAAATGCAGCAAAAGCCTTAAAAAATGTGTGGGTGGCCACCGACGATAAAAGGATTTTTAAAGCTGTGCATGAATTTGGAGGAAACGCAATTTATACCTTAGCTACGCATAAAAGCGGCACCGACCGATGTGCAGAAGCGTCAAAAAAACTTGAAAATGAATTCGATTTCGATGTTGTCATTAATATTCAGGGCGACGAACCATTTATTCAACAAGAACAAATTGAGTTGTTAAAATCGTGTTTCGATAAAGAAACTGAGATTGCAACTTTGATCAAAAAAATAGAAACCACTGAAGAACTTTTTAATGCCAACCGACCCAAAGTAGTTTTAGACAAGCATAAAAATGCGCTTTATTTTAGTCGATCTCCCATTCCGTTTGTTCGAGGCGAAGCAGAAAAAAACTGGTTAAACCAACACAATTTCTGGGCGCACATCGGAATGTATGCCTATAAAAAAGAAACACTGCAAAAACTTACCACGCTGAAAAACAGCACACTGGAGCTCACCGAATCGTTAGAACAGTTGCGTTGGATGGAAAACGGATTCCGAATACATACCGCCGAAACCAAACACCAAAGCATTGGAATTGATACACCCGAAGATTTAAAAATGGCTTTGCAACTAATCAAAAACAATCTTGTCTCTTAAAAAGAGGCATATTATTTGCTAGTTACTATTCAGAAAATTGAAAGCCATGAAACAATTTATACTTTTTACTATTGCAATGCTTCTCACCATATCAGGTTTTGCACAAAATAATTTTGGTAGTTCAACTCAATCCAACGATTCCTTCTTGGTTGAAAAGCAACTTGTTCCACAACTAAAAATTTATCCGAATCCGTGTAAAACAGAAAAAGTAACCATCGATTTCAACGACAAAAAAATCGCTGAGATTGTGATTACTAACATCACCGGAAAACAGGTTTTAAAGGAAAAGTATGATTTTGCAGAACCTAAAAAGGAATTGCCGATCAACGACATTCAAAATGGTATTTACCTTGTAAAAGTAACATCAACCGACAATAAATCGGTGGTAAAAAAACTCATCATTTCTAAACAATAATCCAATCGAAATTATTTCCTGAAAAATATCTTTACGAAATTCAATTCATTCTTTTTTATTAATTTCGGCCTTTCAAATTCAAAATCTAACATCTTGAAAATTTTTACAACTTTTTTAATCGTTTTTGCAGCATTGCAAATCAGTGCTCAGCAAAATATCGAAGATGCCAAACAATATAACGAAGGCGCAACAATTACCATTTCGGGTATTGTAACAAACGGCGATGAACTTGGATTAATCCGATACCTGCAGGACGCTACGGCGGGACTTGCAGTTTACGATGCAGCACTTGGCAATGTTGAACGCGGCGATTCGATTACTGTAACCGGCGAGATTCATTCGTACAAGAACTTGTTCGAGATTACAACGGTTAGCTCGCTAACCGTACATTCTACAGGAAACCAGGTTCCTGCTCCAAAAGTTCTAAGGATCGATGAAATTGGAGAAATGTTTGAAGGACAATTAATCGAAATTAAAAATGTTGAAATAGCAGGTGCAGGAAGCAGTTTTGCAGGGAATAAAAATTATAATTTCACCGACGGAACAAATACCGGAGTGTTAAGAATTGGCTCAAATTCGCCAATTATCGGACAAGTTATTCCATCGGGCAAAATTAGTCTCGTTGCCATTTGTTCTCAATATTCTTATAGTTCGCCGGTAGAAGGTTACCAACTTCTGCCCCGCACCATGGATGATTTTATTTCGGGAAGTCAGATAAATTTCACTTCTCCTGTTGCAATTTCAGCTATTTCGAAAAACGGTTTTACACTTTCGTGGAGTACCGATGTTGATGCAAGCTCCGAAGTTTTGTATGGCACTAGCAGCAATCCTTCTTCGTGGACCAGTTCAGCAAGCGGAAGTTCATCTCCGTCGGATGAAGGTTTCGACCACCAGGTACAACTTACCGGTTTCGACGCGGGTTCAATCGTTCACGCGATTACGTATTCTGCAATCGGAACAGATACTACATTTTCTTCGGTTGGCGTTTATGCCACCGAATCGAATTCAACAGGAGAAATCAGAGCCTATTTTAACTCCGATGTGAATCACGAAATTTCTACCGGAACTTTGGCAAAAATGGTTTATCGTGCACTGGAAGACACCTTGATTAATTACATTCACCGGGCCGAAGAAAGTATCGATTTTTGCATTTACAACATCAACAACGACGGATTAAGCAACATAAGCGGTGCATTAAATGATGCTTTTAACCGGGGCGTTAAAATCCGTTTTATTACTTGCGGCTCAACGGCTCATTTGGCAGTAAACGATTTGGTTACCGGCATTCCGGTAATCGAAAGACCAGACCTGACTGAAGGTGGAATTATGCACAATAAATTTGCCATATTCGACGCCAATTCAAGCGATCCAAACAAAACATGGGTGTGGTCGGGATCGACAAATTTAACTGTCGGACAAGTCGATTCGGATGCCAATAATATGATCTTTATTCAGGATCAATCATTGGCGCTGGGTTATAAACTTGAGTTTGAAGAAATGTGGGGAAGCAGTGGAGACCAGCCAAATGCCGGAAATGCAAAATTTGGTGCCGACAAAACAAACAACACACCACACGAATTTATTATTGGTGGCAAACGAATAGAACAATATTTCAGTCCGTCGGATGGCACAAATCAAAAAATTATTGAGGCAATTAACACCGCCGACAACGATTTAAATGTGGAAACCATGTTGTTAACACGCACCGATATTGCCTATGCAATTAAAGACGCACAAGAGCGTGGTGTTGAAGTGCATGTTGTTACCAACAGCGAAGGAACAAACACCGAAACCGTAAACGACATTTTAAGCACTTCGCTGCCACAAGGAAAATATGTTTTTGATGGTAACGCCAGTGGTATCTTACATCATAAACTCGCCATTATCGATGCAAATTATGCTGTTTCCGATCCGCAGGTAATTACCGGAAGTCATAACTGGAGTAGCTCTGCCAACGACAGAAATGATGAAAACACACTGATCATTCATGATGCAACACTTGCCAACGAATATTTACAACAATTTGCTTATCGATTTACACAAAACGGAGGAGATTTAGTTGTTTCTGCTGAAAGCGTTCGATTCGAGAATGTTGCCGTTTATCCAAACCCGACCAGCGATAAAATTATTATTTCGTCGGGGCGACCGATAAAAACAATTCAGCTTTTTTCTGCCAAGGGGACACAACTTTTTGAGGCAAACAAACCAATGTCGAACACGACAGAAATCAACTTGGTTTCTTATCAACCGGGACTTTATATTTTAAAGGTTGAAACCGATAACAAACAATTTAATTCGTACAAAATCATTAAGAGATAAGCGCTAATTTTCAGCTAAAAATTTTTCAACGTTAATTATAGTGGGTGCAGAAGGCTGCGCCCCTTTTTTTGTTACCGAAATTGCGGCTGCTGCATTTGCCAGTTTTATGGATTCAGATGAAGATTTTGAATCGGCAAGAGCTGCCGCAAAAAAACCATTAAATACATCGCCGGCAGCGGTTGTATCAACAGCATCGACCTTAAATGCGGGAATAAAATCTCCGCTTGTATTTTTACTGATATAAAATACGCCCTCGCTGCCCAAAGTAAGTATAACCGAACGATTTACTTTTTTCAGCAATTGAGCTGCTGCGGTTTTTATTTCCTTTTTATCGACCGGATCGATTCCGATTAAAATTTGAGTTTCGGTTTCGTTGGGTGTAATAATATCGACCAAATTTAATATTTCATCGCTTAAAAATTGGGCCGGTGCCGGATTCAGGATGGTGGTTACTCCACCTTTTTTGGCAATTTCCAATGCAGCTTGCACGGTTTCTACCCGAATTTCAAGTTGCACAAGTAAAACATCGGCATCCAGAATTTCAGCTTCAATGTTTTGAACATCGGCAACCGATAGATTTGCATTTGATCCAGGAGCAACAACAATCGAATTTTGCCCCGAGTTTTCATCCACAATAATTACGGCAACCCCCGAAGGCTTTTCAGGATCAATTAAAATATTACTGGTGTTGATTTTATCTTTTTGATAGCCAGCAACGGCCTGTTTCCCAAAATCGTCGTTTCCAACTTTGGCCACAAACGAAACATCTGCTCCGGCACGAGCAGCCGCCACCGCCTGATTTGCACCTTTCCCTCCGGGAATCACATCAAACTCGTTACCCAGAACTGTTTCTCCGGGCAAGGGTAATTTCGGAGAAGTAACAACCATATCGGTATTACTACTGCCGATTACAATAATTTTTCCCATAACAATTTACAATTTAAGCGTCGTTTGCAAGAATAATTAAAACCAGTCCGATGATAAAACTGGCGAACATAAAAACCAACATTTTCGAAGTTCCTTTTGGTGCGTTTTTAAATTCTTTCCAGACAAAAACACCCCAGATCGCAGCCACCAAAGTTGCTCCCTGACCAAGTCCGTATGAAATGGCATAACCGGCAACATCTCCCGCCATAATACTGAACATCATTCCAAGACTCCAGATCATTCCACCCAAAATTCCAACAATATGAAGTTTTGGAGTTCCTTGTTTAAAATACATGGCAAAAGTTACCGGATCGCCTGAAACCGGCTTTTTCATGAAATAAAAATTAAAGACAAAGTTGGACAGAAATATTCCGATCGAAAAAACAAAAACTGCGGCGTAAGGAGTAAAAGTCCCATCTGTAACGTTCACCAGATCGGTCGACATTGAGTCGGCAACAAAACGATAAAAAAACGACATCAACAAACCGGCAAACAACGAAAGTAAAATCCCCTTTGTTGATTTATTTCCCTGCGAAACGCGTTTGTAAGCCATCGCATTTATGACTATTGCCAGGGTAACTAAAGCAACACCGGCAAACAAATACAAGGTATTATACGACTCCTGATTTGGCAGGTAATTATTAAAAACACCCAGCACAAGTGCCAGACCAATTCCTATTGGAAAAGCAATGGCCATACCGGCAATTTCGATTGCCGCCACTAAAAGCAAATTGGCAATATTAAAAATTACACCTCCCAATAAAGCAAACAAAATTGCTTTGGGTGCAGCATTTATCAAGTTAGGAATAAAAGCCTGTCCGCTTTCGCCACTGCTTCCAAGGGTGAGACCAAAAATCAGCGAAAGGATGATAACTCCCAAAGTATAATCCCAGTAAAAAAGTGGAAAACTCCATTCTTTAGAAGCCAGTTTTTGAGTATTTGCCCACGATCCCCAGCAAAGCATGGTGACAAAACAAAGTAAAACTGCAAACGAATACGAATCGACAATGTACATAGGGTTAGGTTTAATTAGTTAAAAATTCAGAGTTTAATATTCAAAGCCTAGTTTCCAAATCTTTTTTTTGCATCTTCCATCATCGCAACTGTTGCGGTGGCTCCACATCTGGTACACCCGGCTTTTTGAACGGCCAGCAAACCATCTAAAGTTCGTACTCCGCCGGCAGCTTTCACCTTTACTCTTTCGCCGCTGCTTTTCCGCATTAATTCGAGATTTGGAATGGTTGCCCCAACATACGAGTACTTTCCGTCATCACCTTTTACAAAACCAAATCCCGACGAAGTTTTTACATAATCGGCTCCAACTTTTGTACAGATTTCGCACAATTTAACAATATCTTCCTTTTTTGTGACATAATCGGTTTCAAAGATCACTTTTACGATTGCACCCCTTTTATGACTTGCGTTTGTTACTGCTGCAATTTCGGTTTCGATATAATCCCAATCGCCCTGTAAAACCTTACCGATGTTTACCACCATGTCAATTTCAACGGCACCGTCGTTACAAGCCGTTTCTGTTTCGAAAACTTTTACTGAAATGGCAGAATTACCCGAAGGAAATCCGATTACACAACCGACCAAAACATCAGTTCCATTTAATAACTCCACTGCCTGCGCCACTGCGTATGGTTTTACACAAACCGAGGCAACATTGTATTTTGCTGCAACTGCACATTCTCTTCTCAAATCGTCATCCGTCATTGTTGGGTGAAGAATCGAGTGGTCGATCATTTTCGCAAGTTCTTTTACTTTATTCATTTTAAGAAGTTTACACCAAATTTAATTATACTTTCGAAATTTCATATTATTTGTTGAAGTCAAATTCAATGTTTAAAAGCAAATTCTGCGGAAACGATACAGCTATTTCGACATGGATACAAGATGCGATTATCACAACTAAAACGAAATAGAATTAATTCTTATGGATCACATTAAATTCCCAGTGGGAGAAATTAAATAATATCTTACACCAGAAGTTTCATCATTAAATAAATCCACCTAACATCCGAATACTGGTTTTTGCCTTATCAGGCAGATTCTACTCTTTGGCTTAGTCCAAAGAGTAGACAGAAAACCCAAGGCTGCGCCCGCTTCCTCTCGGAAAAACTACGCGATGCCGGCTAAAATTCCTGAAACTCGTCGTTCCTCCTCAAACAACAGTAATTTTTTAACGCCGTCACCACTTGTTTTCCGTCCGTCAGCTGACGGACGAGGCCAGGCTCTGAGGCAGCACCATTACACTTCTGGATGGCCTCTTTTGATCTTTGCCCGGAGTTGAAATAAAACCTTAATGAGAGCGGGAAGCTCCGAGTGTGCGAGGAGATCACCCGTCCGAATTTGGGTTTTATATAAGCAGAGGGTGAAAATCAAAAGCGGCCTTGATCTTTTTGCTTCGTTTTTGCATTAAGGCAAAAATGAAGGCCGCCGGCCGGCAAAAAGAAGACTAATTTTAATGTCGCTAAAATGATAACCCACCGGATATTTTAACTGATCCATTTTCTTCACTTAATCAACCGGATTAAAAAAGAAAAGCTTCGAAATTGTTTGAATTCCGAAGCTTCTTATATTTTTAACAGGATTAATAATCCTTTATTTACTCAATTTAACGTTAATCGCGCTTGGGCCTCTTTGTCCCATTTCTACTTCGTAGGTAACCAGGTTGCCTTCTCTAATTTCGCCTTCAACATTATTAATGTGTACAAACACATCTTGTTTTGTATCCATGTTCTTAATAAAACCAAAACCTTTCGACTCATTAAAAAATGAAACCAAACCTTTTTTTATCGGATCTTCTTCAACAGCACTTCCTCTTGGAACGCTAACTTCAATGTCTTCGAGTTTAACTTCGGTTTTCTTTTTACCCGGTTCAGGTGGTGCTGAACTGATCATTCCATTTTCATCGACATAAGCAATCATATCATCTAAGCTCGATTTTTTTTCACCATCTTTTCGGGCGAGCTTTTTTGCTGCTTTGTCTTTTCTCTTTTTTTCTTTTTTGTTTCTAACCTCTTTTTTGTTAAACGACTCTTGTGATCTACCCATAAACTATTATTGCATTTTAATTAATTTTATAATCCTAATTTTTTGATCGTTCTCTAAATATATAACAATATGAGAATGATAAAAAATTTGAGCTAAAAAAAATGCGTTGATGAACTAATATTGAAACGAATCAGAAAACAAAACACTTCTTTTAAATCCGAGATTTGGCAAAGATAAGTTTATATTTTGAGAATCAGCCAGAAATCTTTGATTCGGATGAATACTTCATGTTCTGTTTTAATTTCTTCCCTGTCTTTTCAACCTGTTTTTATAGATTTCATAATTTTCGTAATCAAAAACGCAAAAGATTATTTTTTCGATTTTATCGTTTTCGGAGAGGAAAGATAGAACTTCGCCGATCGCAATTTCTGCGGCAGATTCTTTTGGATAGCCATAAACACCGGTACTAATGTTTGGGAAAGCAATGGTTTTAACTCCATTCTTAAGCGCAATTTCAAGACTATTACGGTAACACGATGCAAGTTTTTCAGTTTCATTATATTTCCCGCCGTAATACACCGGGCCAACCGTGTGAATAACAAATTTTGCAGGTAAATTGTATCCTTTTGTAATTTTTGCTTCTCCTGTTTCGCAGCCGTTTAAAGTACGGCATTCTTCGAGCAGTTGTGTGCCAGCGGCTCGATGAATTGCTCCATCAACTCCGCCGCCACCCAGCAAAGTTTTATTGGCAGCATTTACAATGGCATCCACTTCGAGTTTGGTAATGTCGCCTCGAAAAAGTTCGATTTTGTTCATTTTGTCTGAATTATCAATTGCGGTTTATCTTATTTATTTTTGTAAAATTAAATGCTAAACACGATCAAATAAAATTATTCGTTGATTTTTGATTTGACTTTTTGGAAAATGTACTAAAAACGAAAAGAGGTTCAAAATTATTTTTTGAACCTCTTTTGTACGTTTCAAATATTTTAATTCATAAGTATTGGTTTTCCCAAACCAATATTATCCAGCGATTTTAATTGTGTTTTTGCATCGCCCACTACCACATAATACATGTGTTCAGGATGAAGTAATTTTTGTGCTAATGCTTTGTGCGAATCCAATGTCATCGATTTTACAAACGCTTCTTCTTTTTCGATGTAATCGAATGGTAGATCATAAGCACTGATGGTGGTAAGCATTCCGTGCAAAGCACCGATTGTTTCGAACCTGCGGGCATTCGATTTTATCAGTGCGCTTTGAGTAAATTTAAGGTCGTCCTCAGAAATTCCTTGTGTGTATTTTTCTATTTCGTCTTTGAAAATTTGTACCGACTCTTCGGTGGCACTCGACCGAACGCTGGAGCTTGCAGCAAAAGTTCCGTAGTTTTTTCCACCCGAGAAACCGGTTCTTGCACCGTAAGTATATCCTTTTTCTTCGCGAAGAATCATGTTTACGTTGCTGTTGAAATTACCTCCT
>JBNKOT010000460.1:0-4583 GCA_050294855.1 Draconibacterium sp.
TTTTCGATAAAGCCTTTGTAAACGGTTTTCGACTTCCGTTTAATTCAGGAATCATTTTTATGGTACTCGCAATTATCGCTGGAATTGTTTGGGGAATCAGGTATACACACAAAAGAAATAAACCGGTTTGGAACCTTGCCATTACAATGGTCACCGTTATTCTGATCGGTTATTCGTCGTTTGCATTAATATTGATTCGTGCCAATGCCAATCCACCGATGAATCAGAACCACCCGGACAATGCATTTGCACTTTTACGTTATTTAAATCGCGAACAATATGGCGACCGGCCTTTATTATACGGACCATATTATACTGCTCCGGCCATTGCAACGGTCGACGAAAAAGATCAGTACAATAAAGTGAACGGCAAATATGAACTCACCGGAACACTTGCCGGCAGTACAAAATACGATCCCAAATTAGAAACGTTTTTCCCTAGAATGTACAGCAACAAAGCCAATCATATTAGTGCTTACAAAGAGTGGGGGAAAGTAAAAGGAACAACAGTTCGGGTGCGTGACAGAGGAGAAGTAAAGAATTTGATACGACCAACTTTTGGAGAAAACCTCAGGTTCTTTTTTAGTTATCAGGTGGGGTACATGTACATGCGCTATTTTATGTGGAATTTTGTAGGACGACAAAACGATACGCAAGGAAATGGTGGTGCCTTAAACGGCAACTGGATCAGTGGAATTAAGTTTCTGGATGATGCAAAAATAGGATCGACCGACGAAATGCCTGACTATATGAAAAACAGTCCGACACGAAATGTATACTACTTTTTGCCCTTCCTTTTTGGATTGATGGGTATGTTTTATCAATACAATCAAGGCACAAAAGGAAAGGAAGGTTTTGCAGTTACAATGATGCTTTTTGTTTTTACGGGAATCGCAATTGTGGTGTATCTCAATCAGTATCCTTACCAGCCGCGCGAACGCGATTATGCCTACGCCGGTTCGTTTTATGCTTTTGCAATTTGGATCGGCCTCGCCGTTCCTGCTTTTTATTCAGTCCTTAAAAAAGTTTTAAAAGGAGTGCCGGGAGCAACCGTTGCAACTGTGGTTTCGCTGGTTTTGGTGCCTGGAGTTTTGGCTTCGGAAAATTGGGACGACCACAACCGATCGAACCGTTACATGGCTCGCGATTATGCCATAAATTACCTCGAGTCGTGTGCCCCAAACGCAATTCTGCTGACGTATGGCGACAACGATACATTCCCACTTTGGTACGTACAGGAAGTGGAAGGCGTGCGTCCAGACATTAAAATTGTTAACCTGAGTTATTTGGGAATGGATTGGTACATCCGCCAGCAAACGATGGCAACCAACAAAGCTGCTCCTGTTCCGTTTTCGTTCGACCGCGAACAGTATTTTATGGGACGAATGGATGCCGTTTTATTTCAGGATCGGATAAAAAATTCGGTGGAACTCAGCGAAGCCATGAAATTTTTAGGAAGTGAAGATGCCCGCACAAAGGTTAAAGTTTCGAGTGGCGACATGATGGATTTTCTGCCATCGCGGAATTTTCATATCACTGTCGATAAACAAAAAGCGTTGGAAAGTGGCACAGTAAAACCCAAAGATTCGCATTTAATCGTTGATCAGGTTGCTTTTAATATCAAAAAAAATTACATCGTAAAAAGTGAAATGGCGGTATTGAATATGATTGCTGCCAACAATTGGGAACGCCCGATTTATATCGACCACAGTTTGGTACACACCGGAAGTATCTTTTTTCTCGACTATTTGCAGTTTGAAGGATTAGCGTACCGTTTTGTTCCGATAAAAACAACAAGAAGTGGTGGAAATGTTGGAAGGGTAGATACCGACATTTTGTACGAAAATGTGATGGATAAATTTGAGTGGGGAAATGTGAACGATCCGGATGTATTTTTAGATGATTACAACGTGAAGGAGTTAAAAATAATTCAGGCGCGAATGATGTTTTCAAGGCTTGCTCAGGAATTGATTAGCGAAGGTAAAAAAGAAATGGGAGTTGAAGTTGTAGACAGAATGTTAGAACTTTTCCCGGACAGTAAAATACCGCTGACCTACGATTCTTTCCCCGCAATTGATTTGTATTACCGCGCCGGAGAAACTGAAAAAGCAAACGAGCTGGTGCGAATTATGGCCAAAAATAGTTTTGAGTTGATCGAGTATTACATTTCGTTGGAAGATAAATTTGCCAACTCGGTGAAAACCGATCAAAGTCGCGAAATGGCACAATATCAAAACCTGATTATAATTACGCGTCAATACAACCAAACCGAATTAAATAAAGAACTGGATGATAGTTTAAAAGCTTTGATCGAAAGATTGGAGCAAGGAAATGAATCGTAATAAAATCTTAAAGGATTTTTAAGGAATGGATTTTCTTTAAAGGTGAAGATTTTTGTTGTTCATATTTGATGTTTTTGTTCAGGGTTGGCTTATTAACCAGATTTTACTTAACATCTTAATTAAAAAGTAAACAAAAGAATCAAACCTTTTTAGGCGGCTTCTAAAGAATGTTCCTAGCGTTTTTCTATATTTTTTGAATCAACTTTTCAAAGAATTTGCTGCCTTAGTTTTTTTGCCAGTTTCGAACCGCGGGATAAAATTCCGGCTGTGGCATGAAATTCCATTTCGTGTTCGATGGTCGATAAAATTTCAGGTTTTAAATCTGTTTCAATTTCAGATATATTATAGAGCACCTGCATGGCATGTACACGCACAGCAACGGTTTCTTTTGCCGAAGTAAATGCAGTTAAACAATAATCTACAAGAAATCCAAAATATTGAGGTTCAATGTTGTTCTCGCTTATCAATTTTAAATAATGACGTTTTTTACTGTCGTTTTTTTCGCTTGCTAATTTTATGATGATTTCAGGTAAGTACGGTCGAAGCAATTCCGGAAAATCGCTGTGAATTTTATCCGCTAAATAAGCAGCTCGCCAACTTTTGGCTTCTGTGTTATGAAGTGCAATCGACATTAAAAGAGAAAAATAGTGCGGATTGTGGCTGATTTCTTTTATCAGCAGTTCAATGTTATCCCACGAGTCTAATAATTCCTTTAATTCCTCTTTTTTCATAAATCGGTGTTTTTACAAATATATCGAATCCTCTATTTCAAAAATAACTTTTCTATTTTTATATCATGTTAAAAGTTACCTGCGCCCTGATTATTCAAAACAATAAAGTGTTGATTACACAAAACAATGCTCAGTCCGATCATCCTTTTCAATGGGAGTTTCCGGGAGGAAAGATAAAAAATTATGAAACCGAAGAAGACTGTATTTTGCGCGAAATCAAAGAAGAACTGGAACTTGAAATCGGGATTCTAACAAAAATAAATTCGCTTGAATTCGATTATGGGATCAAACAAATTGAATTGATTCCTTTTATCTGTTCCATAAAAAAAGGTGAAATAAAATTAAACGAACATCATGCATTTCGTTGGGTTGAAATCGATGAATTAAACGGTGTTAATTTTTCCGCAGCAGATAAAAAACTCATCGACGATAAAGAAAACCGGAGGATTTTAAAAAAACACTTTCGGAAATAAATGTACAACTCCTGAGATAAATCCGCCCCATGCAATAATCGAAATAATCATATAAAGCACAATGTGTTTTCGGTGCGAATAATATTTGTTGGCCAGAAATGCGCCAACCGGAATGGTTAATATAAAAGGAGTTGCAAAAATAATTCCCCAGAAACCGTAGGTCGTTCTGATTTTTCCAATCAAACGGCTTTTTCGCGAAAATATTTTTGGAGTTTTTTTCTTGAATTGTCGTTCGCAAAACACTGAATAACGCCGTTTTATTCTCGCCGGAACAAGCTGGCAAATGGTTGGCCAGAAATAGTCGATTGCCCGGATTAGCGGTTTACTCAAATAATAGAAAAATAAAAACCCACCAATTCCACCGATTAAAACCGCAATAATTGCTTGTTTATAATCGAGCCCAATAACCATTGCATAGGGCAGGGTGACAAAGTATTTTACCGAAGCCAATAAAATGACATGAATAATTTTTAAATACACAATTTCCCTTTTTAGTAATCGTAGAACGCTGTATTAGGAAAAATGTTTCGTGAATTGATCAACAATTTTAAAAACTTTAATGTTTCTTAACTTGTTATATATCAATGGTTTTGTTTATGTTTAGCAGTTGTATTTTAAAACAGTAGTAATTAATTCACCGTGTTTATAGACTCCCCGTCAATAAACGATTTTAAATTTTCCACAGCAATGTTCATCAGCCGATTTCTGGCCTCGAAAGTTGCCCATGCAATGTGTGGTGTGATGTAACAATTTTTTGCTTTTGGTAACGGATTATCTGGCGATGCCGGTTCTGCCGATAAAACATCGAGTCCGGCACCGGCAATAATTTCAGCGTTAAGTGCATCGGCCAAATCTTTTTCGTTAATGAGCGGCCCCCGACCGGTATTTACCAGAAATGCCGAAGATTTCATTTTAGCAATATTGGTTTTATTGATGAATCCGCTGTTCTCGCTGGTAAGCGGACAATTGATACTTAAAAAATCGCTTTCAGAAATTACTGTTTCCAGATCAACTTGAGTGGCATTTAACCCGGTTTC